>NZ_JBSGTX010000071.1:0-43287 GCF_053607625.1 Streptomyces sp. NPDC055103 | reverse complement strand
TCGGAATCCGTCAGCCTCGGCGGTCTGCCCAGCCATCGGGTGCCTCCGATCTCGTCGTCGATCTTCACGTAGAGTGCGGTCAGCAGGGCGTCTAGGTTGTTCGTCACACAACGATCTTGGACGCCCTGTCTGCGTTCCCGAACGCATCGTCAACATTCGGAATGACTCGTCTAGGGTCCGTCTGACAATTCCCGCCGGGTCCGGCCCGCCCGGCACGCACGCTCGCACGCACCGAACGACCCGGCCTTTCCGACGCCAATTGTCAGACAGACCCTGGCCTCGCCGGACAGCCCCGACCGCCCGCAGGAGGGACCCGCCATGCTCACGGACCGCCAGAGACACGAGGCGGCCGAGCTGCTGCGCTCCGCCGAACACGGCGTCACGCCGATCGCCCCGCTGACCTCGGCCTTCCCCGGCATCGACACCGAGGACGCGTACGAGATCCAGCTCGTCAACATCCGCCACCGCCTCGCGGCGGGGGCCCGGGTGCGCGGCCACAAGGTCGGCCTGTCGTCCCCCGTCATGCAGCGGATGATGGGCGTCGACGAACCGGACTACGGCCATCTGCTCCACGACATGGAGCTCCGCCCCGACGTCCCGGTCCCCGTCTCCCGCTACTGCCGGCCGCGCGTCGAGGTCGAGGTCGGCTTCGTCCTCGGCGACGACCTGCCGGGCGAGAACTGCACCGCCGCGGACGTGCTCGCCGCCACCGAACGCGTCGTCCCCGCCCTGGAGCTGATCGACAGCAGGATCCGCGACTGGCGGATCACCATCGCCGACACCATCGCGGACAACGCCTCCTCCGCCGGCTACGTCATCGGAGAGGGCCGCGACCCCCGCGAGCTCGACCTGACGGCGATCGACGCACGGCTGACCGGCGGCGGCGAGCTGCTCGCCGAAGGGCGCAGCGACGCCGTGCTCGGCGACCCCACGCTCTCCGTCGCCTGGCTGGCCCGGACGGTCGCCCGCTTCGGGGTGTCCCTGAAGAAGGGACACGTCGTGCTGCCGGGCTCCTGCACCAGGGCCATCGAAGTGACGGCCGGAACGACCTTCACCGCCGAGTTCACCGGGCTCGGCTCGGTCTCCCTGCCCTTCATCTGAGGTGATGACCATCAACACCGCGACCACCGCGACCACCGCGACCACCAGTCCCGCCGGGGCCAAGGCGACAGCCGCCATCGTCGGATCCGGCAACATCGGCACCGACCTGCTCCACAAGCTGCTCCGCTCCGCACACGTCGAACCCCGCTGGATGATAGGCGTCGACCCCGACAGCGAGGGCCTCGCCCGCGCCCGCCGGGCCGGCCTGGAGGCCAGTCACGAGGGCGTCGACTGGCTGCTCGCCCAGGAGGAGAAGCCCGATATCGTCTTCGAGGCCACCAGCGCCTACGTCCACCGGGCCAACGCCCCGCGCTACGCCGAGCTCGGCATCAGGACGGTCGACCTCACCCCGGCGGCCGTCGGCCCCGCCGTCGTCCCGCCCGCCAACCTCCGCGAGCACCTGGACAAGCCCAACGTCAACATGATCACCTGCGGCGGACAGGCCACCATCCCCATGGTGTACGCCGTCTCCCGCGTCGTCCCCGTGGCGTACGCGGAGATCGTCGCCTCGGTGGCCTCCGTCTCCGCCGGACCCGGAACCCGCGCGAACATCGACGAGTTCACCCGTACCACCTCACGCGGCATCGAGACGATCGGCGGCGCCGCGCGCGGCAAGGCGATCATCATCCTCAACCCCGCGGAACCGCCCGTCATCATGCGGGACACCGTCTTCTGCGCGATACCCGAGGACGCCGACCGCGACGCCATCGCCGTCTCCGTCAAGGAGATCGCCGAGCAGGTCGCCGACTACGTCCCCGGCTACCGTCTGCGCGCCGAACCGCAGTTCGACGACCCCAGCCCCGAGAACGGCGGGATGGCGCGTGTCGCGATCTTCCTGGAGGTCGAGGGCGCGGGCGACTACCTGCCGCCCTACGCCGGAAACCTCGACATCATGACCGCCGCCGCCACCAGGGTCGGTGAGGAGTTCGCCAAGGCGCTCCTCGCGCCTCGCGCGTAAGGAGCCCGCCCCATGCCGTACTCGGACACCCCCTACTCGGACACCCTCGACATCCGGGTCACCGACTCCTCGCTGCGCGACGGCTCGCACGCCAAGCGCCACCAGTTCACCGGCGAGGACGTACGCTCCGTCGTCGCCGCCCTCGACGACGCCGGCGTCCCGGTGATCGAGGTGACGCACGGCGACGGACTCGGCGGATCCTCGTTCAACTACGGCTTCTCGAAGACGCCCGAACAGGAACTGATCAGGATCGCGGCGGAGACCGCGCGGCGGGCGCGGATCGCCTTCCTCATGCTCCCCGGGCTCGGCGTCAAGGACGACATCCTGGCCGCGCAGGACAACGGCGCGAGCATCTGCCGCATCGCCACCCACTGCACCGAGGCCGACATCGCCGTCCAGCACTTCGGACTCGCCCGCGAGCGGGGCCTGGAGAAGCTGGCCCCGGAACAGCGCGCCACCATGCGCCGCGCGGGACTCCCCACGTACGGCCTCACCATCACCTCCAAGGACTTCCGCCGGCTCAACATGGTCGGCCGCACCTGGTCCGGCCGGCGGACCGCCGCCAGGGTCGGCGGCCGGGCCGTCAAGGCCCTGCTCTCCGGGCAGCGACTGCTCTCCCTCGGCGAGGCGCTGATCGCCCGCATGCGGCACTCGCTGGACACCCTCGGCGGCGACCTCTGGCTGTCCGCGCCGCTGACCGGCCTGGTGGAGGAGGACGGGCGGGTCACCGGGGTCCGTGTCGTCCGCGGCGGCCGGGACCTCACGATCCGGGCGACCGGCGGCGTGGTCCTCGCCTCCGGAGGCTTCTCGCACGACCAGCGCCTGCGGGAGAAGCACCTGCCGGCGCCCACCTCCACCGAGTGGAGCGCCGCGGCCGAAGGCCAGACCGGCGACGCCCTGGAACTGGCCACGGCGCTCGGCGCCGGAACCGACCTGATGGACAAGGTGTGGGGCGCGCCGTCGGTCGTGGTGCCCGAAGGCAGACCGTTCTTCCTCGTCGCCGACCGGGGTGTCCCCGGCATGGTGATCGTCGACGGCGCGGGGGACCGGTACGCCAACGAGGCAGCCCCGTACCACGAGTTCGTGGACGCCATGTACGCCCACGACAAGCCCGGGGCGTCCACCGTCCCGTCCTGGCTGATCCTCGACGCCACCGCCAAGTCCCGCTACCTCTTCATGGGACTGTTTCCCGGCCAGCCGTTCCCCAAGGCGTGGCTGGAGACCGGATTCGTCAAGAAGGCCGCCACCGTCGAGGAACTGGCCGTACGGATCGATGTCGCCCCGGAGCGGCTGCGCGCCACGGTCGACCGCTTCAACGGCTTCGCACGCGCCGGCCGCGACGAGGACTTCCACCGCGGCGACAGCGTCTACGACCGCTACTACGGCGACCCGACGCTCCCCAACCCCAACCTGGCGCCCCTGGAGAAGGGGCCCTTCCACGCGATCCCCGTGCACCCGGGCGACATCGGCACCAAGGGCGGCCTCGTCACCGACGCGACGGCCCGCGTTCTCCGCGAGGACGGCACGCCGATCGACGGCCTGTACGCCTCCGGCAACGTCTCGGCGGCGGTCATGGGCGAGACCTACCCGGGGCCCGGCGCGACGATCGGCCCCGCCATGACCTTCAGCTGGCTCGCCGTCAACGACATCGCCCGCACCCGCGCCGACCGGGGGAACCGCTGATGGCCGTCGACCTCACCGGGAAGGTCGCCCTCGTCACCGGCGCGGCCCGCGGCATGGGCGAGGCCACGGCCCGCCTCTTCACCGTCCTCGGCGCGCGGGTCGTCCTCACCGACGTCCTGGAAGAGGAGGGCGGGACGACCGCCGCGTCCCTCGGCCCCGCCGCCCGCTTCGTACGCCACGACGTGACCGACGAGCACTCCTGGGCCGCCGCGGTGGCCACGGCCGTCGAGACCTTCGGCCGCCTGGACGTCCTCGTCAACAACGCCGCGATCTACTCCACCTCACCCATCGTCGACGAGGACCCGGCCCGGCTGGAGGCGATCCTCCGGGTCGACCTCATCGGCCCGTTCCTCGGCATCCGCGCCGCGGCCGGACCGATGCGGGCGAGCGGCGGGGGGTCCATCGTGAACATCTCCTCGCAGGCGGGCCTCCAGGGCATCTGGGGGCACGGCGCCTACGGCGCCGCGAAATGGGGACTGCGCGGCCTGACCAAGACCGCCGCGCTCGAACTCGGCGCGGACGGCATCCGCGTCAACTCCGTCCACCCCGGGGCCATCGCCACCGTGATGACCGCCCACCTCGGCACCACGGTCCACCCGGCGGCGCCGCTCGGCCGCGTGGGCGAGCCCGACGAGGTCGCCCGCCTCGTCGCCTTCCTCGCCTCCGACGAGGCCTCCTACCTCTCCGGCGCCGAACTCGCCGTGGACGGAGGGGCGTCCGCCGGCCGCATGCCGGCCCTGCCCCCGAAGGGAGCGGACGCGTGAACCGGCCCGCACCCGAGGTCCAGGCAGTCATCGACCTGGCGAGCGCCCACTTCCCGCCGCTGGGAACGGAGATGACGGACATCGCCGAGGTACGGGCCTTCTTCGCCGCCCGGCCGAGGTCCGCGGCCACCCCGGTCCCCGTCGCCCGCGTCGCGGACGAGGACGCCGACGGTGTGCCCGTACGCGTCTACGACCCGGCCGTCCAGGACGACGCCCCGGTGATCCTGTTCTGCCACGGCGGCGGCTTCGTCCTCTGCGACCTCGACAGCCACGACCGCTTCTGCCGGGCCATCGCCCTGGGCACGGGCGCCACCGTCGTCGCGGTGGACTACCGCCGCGCCCCCGGGCACCCGTTCCCCGCCGCCCCCGACGACGCCTGGACGGCGCTCCTGTGGGCGGCGAGGACCTTCCCCGGCAGCCGTCTCGCCGTCGCGGGCGACAGCGCGGGCGCCAACCTCGCCACCGGTCTCACCCTGCTCGCCCGTGACCGCGGCGGCCCCCGCATCACCTGCCAGGCGCTCTACTACCCGATGCTCGACCCCACCCGGTCGCAGCCCTCGCACCGCGAGAACGGCCAGGGCTACTTCATCACCGCCGACCATCTGCGCTGGTACTGGGACGGGTACCTGCGCCAGCCCGCGGACCGGACCGACCCCCGGGCGGCTCCGGCCGCCGCCGACCTGTCCGGACTCCCGCCCGCCCACGTCGTCACGGCGGGCTTCGACCCCCTGCGGGACGAGGGCCGTGCGTACGCGGCGGCCCTCGCGGCGGCCGGCGTCACCGTGGAGGCCCACCACTACGCCGGGATGTTCCACGGCTTCCTCTCCATGGCCGCCGACGCCCTGCCGGAGGCGGCCGAGGCCCGCGAGGCCGCGTTCGGCTTCCTGCGCACCGCACTCGACCCGCGCTGACCACCACGCACCGTAACGCCCCCGCCCCCTCCTGGTCCGGAAGGGGCGGGGGCGTTCTCGTCCGCCCGTGAGCCTCAGCCCGTCAGCAGGTCGAACCCCTTGTACCCCGAGTCCGCCACGCCCGCGATGATGTCCCCGTACACCCCGAATCCGCCGATGAACGGCATGAACACCCGTGGCTTCCCCGGGATGTTGGCCCCCAGGTACCAGGAGTTCGCCGCCGGGAACAGCGTGGCGGCCGCCCGGTCGCGGCACTGCGCGACCCACTCCTCCACGGCCTCCGGGCTCGCCTCGATGCCCCGGTAGCCGTACGCGTCGAGGTGGCGGAGACAGTCGCTGAGCCAGTCGCCGTGCTGCTCGGCGCACAGGACCACGTTGGCCATGACGGACGGGCTGCCGGCACCGGTGAGGTTGAAGAGGTTCGGGAAGCCGTCGATCCCGAGACCCAGGTAGGTGCGGGGGCCCTCGCTCCAGACGTCCCTCAGCCTCCGGCCGCCGCGGCCCCGGATGTCGATCCGGTCGATCGCCCCGGTCATCGCGTCGAAGCCGGTCGCGAAGACGATCGCGTCCAGCTCCACCAGTGTGCCGTCCGCCAGGACGACCCCGCCGGCCTCCACCCGCTCGATCGCGTTCTCGCGCAGGCTCACCAGGCGCACGTCGTCGCGGTTGAACGTCTCGTAGTAGTGCGAGTCGGTGACGATCCGCTTCGTGCCGATCGGATGGTCGGTGGGGACGAGCAGGTCCGCCGCGGCGGGGTCGTCGACGAGGGCGCGGACCTTCTCCTCCCAGAACGCGCGCGCCACGTCGTTGGCCGCCCGGTCGGTGAGCTGGTCGGGGAACGTCTTGGAGTACAGGACGCCGCCGAGCTCCCAGCGCTTCTCGAACGCGGCCCGCCGCTCGTCCTCGGACACCTCGAACGTCCGGGACGGGTGCGCCGCATGGGGCGAGCCGCCACCGCTGAGCCGGGACAGCCGCCGCCGCTCGGCGTAGCCGGCCTTCTGCCGACCGCGCGTCTCCTCGTCCAGCGGCGCGTTGCCCGCCGGGATGCTGTAGTTGGCGCTGCGCTGGAAGACGGTCAGGTGCGCCGCCTGCTCGGCGATCAGCGGGATGGCCTGGATGCCGGAGGAACCCGTACCGATCACACCGACCCGCAGGCCGGTGAAGTCCGCGCCCTCGTGCGGCCATGCCCCGGTGTGGAACGTGGCGCCGCCGAAGTCCGCGACGCCCGGGATGTCCGGCACGTGCGTGCTGGAGAGACAGCCGACGGCGTACACACAGAACCGCGCCGAGACCACCTCGCCGCCGTCTGTCCGCACCGTCCAGCGCAACGTCCTCTCGTCGAGCTCGGCCGAGGCACCGAGGTCGCGAAGGTGTAGCTCCGGTGGAGGGCGAAGCGGTCGGCGACATGGCGCAGATAGCGCATGATCTCCGGCTGTGTGGCGTACTTCTCGCTCCAGTCCCACTCCTGCTGGAGGTCCTCGTCGAAGGAGTACGAGTAGTCCACGGACTCCACGTCGCAGCGCGCGCCCGGGTACCGGTTCCAATACCAGACGCCGCCCACGTCGTCCCCGCGCTCGAAGCCGCGCACGCGGTAACCGAGGCCGCGCAGCTTGTGCACGGCGTACAGGCCGGTGACGCCTGCCCCGACGACCACGATGTCGACGGAGTCGGTGATGCTGTCGTTCACGTTCGTACTCTCCTCATCCGGTGGATGTCGTGCGAAGGGTGGTGCGCCGCCGCAGAGCGGCCTTGTCGACCTTCCCGGCGGCGTTGTGCGGGAGCATCGGCACGGAGTGGAAGGCCCGCGGGGCCTTGAAGTTGGCCAGACGTTCGCGCGTGTAGGCGGTCAGGTCAGCGGCGTCGATCCGCGCACCCGCCGCCGGTACGCAGTAGGCGACGCCGACCTCCCCGAGCCGCCCGTCGGGCGCGCCCACGACCGCCGCGTCCAGGACGGTGGGATGGCCGCGCAGCACCTGCTCCACCTCCGCCGGGTACACGTTGAACCCGCCCACGACGAACATGTCCTTGAGGCGGTCGGTGATCCGCAGGAACCCGCGCTCGTCGAGGACGCCGACGTCCCCGGTGTGCAGCCAGCCGTCCGCGTCGACGGCCTCGGCGGTGGCCTCGGGGTCGTCGAGGTAGCCGTGCATGACGTGGTCGCCGCGGGTGAGGATCTCCCCGGGCTCCCCGGGCGGCGCGTCGACCCGCAGCTCGGTGCCCTCCAGGGCCTTTCCTGAGGTGCCGGCCAGGGTCTCGGGGGACTCGTGCGGCGGGCAGATCGCGACCACGCCCGTCGACTCGGTCAGTCCGTACGCGGTGCTGATGTTCCGCGCGCCGATGTCCGTCCTGATCCGCTCGATGAGCGTCGTGGGGATGTTCGCCGCGCCCGTGACGGCCATCCGCATCGAGGAGAGGTCGTACGCCGCGCGCTCGGGGTGATGGACGAGCGAGGTGAAGACGGTCGGCGCGCCGGTGAGGACGGAGATCCGCTCCTCCTGCATGCGCCCGAGGACGGTCCCCGTGTCGAAGACCCGCTCGGGGACGATCGTGGCCCCGTGCAGCAGACAGGCGAGCACCCCCGCCTTGTAGCCGAAGGTGTGGAAGAACGGGTTCACGAGAAGGTAGCGGTCACCGCGCCGGAGGGTGACCGCGCGGGCCCACGCGTCGTACACGCGCAGGTTCTGCGCGTGGGTCGCGGGAACGCCCTTGGGCCGGCCGGTGGTTCCCGAGGTGAAGAGGATGTCGGCGGTGTCCTCGGGACGGACGGCGGCGCCGCGGGCCCGCCGCTCCTCACCGCTCACCCGGTCCGCGTCCGACAGGAACCGGTCCCACTCCGCGGAGTGCAGGGCCACGGTGCCTTCGAGCAGCGGGAGTTCCTCGCCCGAGGCCGTGAGCATCGCCCGGTAGTCCGTACCGAGGAAGTCCTGCTCGGTGAAGAGGAGCCGGGCGCGGGAGCGGCGCAGGATGTCGGCGGCCTCGGCGGCCTTGTAGCGGGTGTTCACCGGGACGAGCACCCCGCCCGCCGCCACCGCGCCCAGCGCGGCCACCACCCAGCGGGCGCTGTTGGGCGCCCACACGGCGACGGAGTCGCCGGTCCGCACCCCTCGCGCGATCACCGCGCGTGCCACCCGGTCGACCCGGTCCCGCAGCTCCGCGAACGTCCACCGGTCCTCGCCGAAGACGAGGGCCTCCTCGTCCCCGTACCTCTGCGCGGCCCAGTCCGCGAGCCGGGCGACCGTCTGCGCGCCTGTCATGATCCGTCACGTCCTCCCTGCCGCCCGGCCCCTCGTCGGGGTCGCGGGCCCGGAACCACAGCGGCCCGGAGCCTGGCAGGGAGAGGCGGGCGGGCGCAGGAGCCGGTTCCCGCTCACCGGGAAGGTGACGAAGGTTCTTCCCTCCGACGCATGTCAGGCCTCGGCGAGCAGCGCCGCGATCGCGTCGAAGCCACGGCGCCGCGCGTGCCGCAGGGGGGTGACACCGTCGGCGTCCGCGAGTTCCGGGTCGGCGCCGGCGGCGAGGAGGAGCGCGACGACCTCCTGGTGGGGGCGCCCGCCGTCGCCGAGGATCACGGCTTCGAGGAGGGCTGTCCAACCGAGGTCGTTGACGTGGTCGACGGCGATGTCGGTCTCCCGCAGCACGGCCCGTACGTAGGCGACGTGGCCGCGCTCGCTGGCGGGTATCAGCGCGATCCCGCCGAACCGGTTGCGCAGCGTCAGGTCCGGTCCCGCGGGCAGCAGGGCGCGCATCATCGTGACGTTCCCGGTCGCGCCGGTGACGAGCCAGGCACTGTCGTGGCGGCGGTCCTGGGCGTTCGGATCGGCCCCGGCCGCGACGAGCGCACGGGCCGCCTCGACATGGTCTCCGAGCGCGGCGAGCAGCAGCGGCGAGCGCAGCTCCTCGTCGCGGGCCTCCACCCGGGCTCCCGCGTCCAGGGCGGCGCGGACCTCGTCGGCGTCGCCCCGGCGGGCGGCCGTCAGCAGTCGGCGGTTGCGGTCGTCCATCGCGTTCCTCCAGGTCGGTACGGAGAAGTAGCCGGCGGCACACGGACGGGGGGCCGGGTGCCGCCGGAGCCACCCGGGGGTTACTTGGCGAGTGTGGCGACGCCGGCCTGGGCGAACTTCTCGTCGAGGTCGCCGGAGGGGGCGCCGGCGACGCCGATGCCGGCGATGGGGGCGCCCTTGGTGGTGACGGGGGCGCCGCCGCCGAGGAAGAGGGTGCCGGGGATGTCCTTGAGGGTGGGGGTGTTGGTGAGGCGCTTGGCGAGTTCGGAGGTGGGGGCGTTCCAGGAGACGGCGGTGTAGGCCTTCTTCTGGGCGGCTTCGTAGGACTGCGGTCCCGCGCCGTCGCCGCGGAGGGTGACGAGGGTGTTGCCGTTGCGGTCGACGACGGCGACGGAGACGCGCTGGTTCTCCTTCTCGGCGGCGTCCAGGGTGGCCTGGGCGGCCTTGGTCGCGGCCTCGATCGTGAGGTGCGTCGACTCCGTCGTGTTCTTGTTCTTCGCGTCGGCGGTGACCGCGGCGGGGGCGGCGGCCGGGGTGGCGGCGTTGGCGGAGACCGCACCGAAGGTTCCGGCGGCCAGCGCGGCGGCGGCGACGGTACCGGTGAGGACACGGGTGCGCAGCGACAGCTTCTTCACGATCTTCAGCTCCTTGGGGTGCGACCCCTGGGGGTCTCGGCATTCGCCCCCTGGGGGGACTCGGGAAGCTCTGCGTTCCCGCTCTGCACTCCATCCTGGTGCCGCACCGGCCCGCGGACGGTCGGCCTACGGGCTGCCTCCGGCGCACCCTGCGGAGGACCCGCGGGTCAACCGATCGGCTGATACGGAATGGATCTTTCCGGATGGCCTGGCCCTGGGGGAAGCGGTCGCGACGAGGAGCGAGGCAGTGCGGACGAACGAACGGTCACCTCTCGGCGCGGAGACGGCCGACCCCGACGCCGGCTGGCTCGCGACCGTCATGCACGTGGCGTTCTTCGTCCTCCTGTGCTCGTCCCTCACGCGGTACCTGATCGTCCACCCCGGCGCCCGCACCACTCCGCTGGTGATCGTCCTGGCCGTCGTCCTCCGCCGTCCCCCTCCCGTCCTGAGGGACCCGCTCCGGGGCCGGCCCGCGAAAATCCCGTGCCGTACCGACGGCGGAGGTACAGACTCACCGCATGGCGGAGATCGAGGCGTTCCGAGAAGCGGTCGGCGACTGGGCGAGCGGCGGCCCCGACGGGCCGGCGCGTGAGCTGGCGGAGCGACTGGGCCTGCGTACAGCGGTACTGCTGGAAGGGCTGAGCGACCTCGCGGCCGTCGAGGCCCTCGTCGCACGGCGGGGCCGGGACCTCGCTGCCGAGGGAGTGTGCGTGGTGTCGATGGGCGGGGCGATGAACATCGGCCGCTACGCCGCCCTCCTCGGCCCGCCCGGCCTCGGCCTCCGCCTGGCGGGACTGTGCGACGAGCGCGAGCGGTCCTTCTACGACCGGGGCCTGACGCGGGCCCGGGCGTCGGAGCGGGACGTCTTCGTGTGCGCGGCGGACCTGGAGGACGAGCTGATCCGCGCGCTGGGGACGGAGCGGGTCGAGGAGATCGTCCGGGACGAGGGCGACCTCCGCCCCTGGCAGACCTTCCTGCACCAGCCCGCGCAGCACGGCCGCCCGCGGCACCAGCAGTTGCGCCGTTTCCTCGGTACGAAGAAGGGCCGCAAGATCCGTTACGGCACGCTCCTCGTCGAGGCCCTCGGCCCGGGACAGGTGCCGGCGCCGCTCGACGACCTCCTCGCGAGCGTGTGACCGCGAGGCGATAACGGGTTGATCGTTCGATGCCGTTCGGGCAGGCTCCGGCGGATGACGTCCCACCTCCACGCGCTCGGCTTCGACGCGAACGACCCCTCCCTTCTCGCACGCTTCTGGGCCGGTGTCCTGGGCTGGGAGGTGAGCGACGCCCCCGGCGGCGGACCTGACGGCGACTCCGCCGGCGACTCCGCCGGAGACCCCGACGGCGGCATCCTGCTCCTCCCGGGCGACGACACCGGATTCCGGATCCGTTTCCTCCCCCGCGAGGACAAGAAGACCGTCCCGAACCAGCTGCACTTCGACCTGACGAGCACGTCCCTCGACGACCAGCGGGAGACCGTGGCCAGGGCGCTCGCGCTCGGCGCACGGCACATCGACGTCGGCCAGACCCCGGAGGACGGGCACGTCGTGCTCGCCGACCCCGAGGGCAACGAGTTCTGCGTGATCGAGCCGGGCAACAACTTCCTGGCCGACTGCGGATTCATCGGGGCGCTCTCGTGCGACGGTTCGCAGGCCGTCGGATACTTCTGGAGCAAGGCACTCGGCTGGCCCCTGGTCTGGGACCAGGACCAGGAGACCGCGATCCGCTCGCCGCACGGCGGATCGAAGGTCACCTGGGGCGGGCCGCCCCTGAACCCGAGGGACGGCAGGAACCGGGTGCGCTTCGAACTCGCTCCGCCCGCCGGCGGCGACCAGCGGGCGGAGGTCGACCGGCTCGTCTCGCTCGGGGCGACGCACGTCGGGACGGCCCCGGACGGGACCGGCCGGGTGACGATGGCCGACCCCGACGGCAATGAGTTCAGCGTGCTGACTCCCCGCTGAGGACGGCGAGCCGGAGCACCACCCGAGGCACCAGCGGCGGGTTCCTTCCCGCCGCCGACGCCCGTCGGCCGCCGTTACGTCCTGCCGTTGGCCGCTGGCCGCCGGCCGCCGACACGCCCCCGCGCCGCCATCTCTGGCCGCAGGCGCTTCCCGTCAGGCGCGCACCCCGGTCGGACTTCCCGTCAGGCGCGCACCCCGGCCAGTCCGGCCGACCCGGCGAGCCCGGCAAGGCCGGCCAGCCTGCGCCGGTCGAGCGGGGACGCGCGCCGGTCGAGGCGCTGTTCGAGGAGGTCACGGGCGGTGTCGCTGTGTCCCGCCTCGACCAGCGCGTACAGCAGGGTCTCCTCGATGACCTCGCGCTGGGCCGCGCTGCCGCCCACCCGGCGCAGCGAGGGCAGGAGCCCCCGCAGCTCCCGTACCGCCGTCGCCCACTCCTCCTCCAGCACCGCTTCCAGCGCGGCGCACAGCGGGACGATCACCTCGCGCTGCACCGGGTCCGCGCCTGCCGCGTGCGCGCTCAGCCGGCGGAGCGCGGGAAGATCGCCCGCGGCGGTCAGCGCGACGGCGCTGTGCAGGGCCGTGAACGCGGTCGCCGGACGCTCGACCAGGTCGCGGGCGACCGCGTCGAGCACCCCGTCGACGGGCACGCGGCCGGTCCAGTTCCGGGACATCCGGGCCCGCCACAGCAGCGACCCGGAGTCGACGAGCGCCCGCACCCCGTTCACCTGGCCAGGGGCGAGCTGGGCGAACCACCGGCGGCGCACGGCCGCGGAGTCGTCGAGGGCTAGCTCGTGGAGCGCCACGTGCCACGAGAAGTGCGCCCGGTGCACGGCGCCCCGCCCGTGACCGCCGATCCAGCCGTCGAGCCAGTCCCGGCCGGCGTGGTGGTCGCCGGACTCGTAGTGGACGTGGGCGAGGGCGTGCACGGCGTGGCCGGAAGCGGGCTCCGCGGCGAGTGCCGCCCGCGCGAGCTCGCCCGCCTCCTCGATCAGGCCCTGCTCCTGCCGGACGAAGGAGAGCAGCGAGGTGTGGAACCAGTGCCCGTCGTAGGCGGCCGCGGTCCGCTCCACCAGCCCCAGGGCCAGGCTCCCGTCGAGGTCCGCGACGCCCGAGAAGGCGATGGTCGGCACGGCGATGCCGAGCGCGAACGCGTCGTCGGGGAAGCGGTCGAGGTGGGCGACGAGCGCCCTGTCACCGTCGCCCGTCCCCTCACCCGCGCCGCGGCCCGGGCCGGCTCCGTGCGCCTCGTGCTCCGTCACGCGGCGGGTGACGACGTCGACGAACGACCGTTCCCGCTCGTCGCCGCGCTCCCGCACGCTGCGCTGGGCGTCCGCGAGCTCCCGGGCGACGTCGACGTCCGCTCCGGACTCGTGCCCGAGGAGGGCGAGCGCGGCGTGCCCCAGCGCGAACCCCGGGTCCAGCTCGGTGGCGCGTGTGAAGGCCTCGGCCGCCTTCGCGCGCACGGTGATCACCCGCCCGAGTCCGCACCGGAACGCCGCCGCGGCCGCGGCGTGCGTGGACAGCGGCAGCCCGAACTGGTCGGTGGGCCGGCGGCGTGCCGACCGGGGAGCGCGGGTCAGCGGGGCGAGGACGGCCTCGGCGACCTCCTTGGCCTGGGTACGGATCTCCGGGATCGCGGTCGTCTCCCACAACTCGCCCCGCCGGGACGCCCCCAGCGTGAACAGCGGCCGCTCGGCCAGGCCCCCGCCGTCGAGGAGGCGCCCACGGGCGGTGGACACCCCGATGCCGAGCGGCCCCGGAACGGCGAGGCCGTCGGCGAGCAGACCGCTCCACAGCGGATCGCCACCGGCGTCGGCCCGCAGCCCCGGCCCCGTACAGTCCACGACCCAGGCCACGCGCAACTCCCGCCCGCCGTCCAGGGAGACGACGAGACCGCCGTCCGCCCCCGGTGCCGCGGAGGCGACCCGGCCGGCGTGCACGCGGAACCTGCGGGCGGCGCGGGCCCGGGCGACCGTCTCGGCGGTGGACGGTGCCATACGGTGCCGGTGCACGTTCCACGGGGTCGCGTCACGGCCGAGGAACTCCGTCCGCTCGTCGTCGGTGAGCCCCTGCCAGAGCCGTACGATCTCGGGCCGCAGCCCGTCGAACGCGGGCCGCCAGTCGCCGTGGATACGCCGGGTGGCGGCGAGGTGCCGGGTCAACTCCCGGCGGAGACTGTGGAATGGAAGACCCACGAGGCCCGGCGGCGGAGGTACGGCAGGCAGCGGGGCGACCGCGTGCGGCTGGGGGAGCAGCCCGCTGCGGGACACGGCGTGCACCGTACGACCGGGACGGTCGAGTACGAGCGCGAGGTCGACGGCGGTGAGGCCGCTGCCGACGAGAAGCACGTCGTCCGACGCCCCGACCGCGTCCAGCGCGCCCGGGGCCCAGGGGCGGGAGACGAACCGGTCCGAGGCGACGAGCTCGGCCGGGGCCCAGCCCGCCCGGCCCGCCGCCGGACCGGTCGCGAGGACCACGCTGTCCGCCGTCACCGTGCCGCCGTCGGCCAGCCGGAGCTCCAGCCGCCCGCCGGCAGCGTCGGCGCACCCCGTCGCCCGGGTGCGCAGCCGCCGTACGGAGACCGTGCCGTGCGCGGCGATGACCGCGCGCCCGAGCGTGTCGGCGAGGTACGAGCCGTAGCGGTAGCGGGAGGCGAAGTCCGCGGCGGTGACGGTGGATTCGCCGTGCCTGCAGAGCCAGCGGCGGAAGTGGCCCGGGTCGTCCGGGTAGCAGCTCATGCCGCCGACGGGCACGTTGAGCCGGTGCTCGGGGACCTCGGTGGCGTACGCCGTGCCCCGGCCCGCCTCCGGCGCGGGGTCGACGAGGACGAGATCGAGCGCGATGCGCCGCCGGGCCGCCGCCTCGCACAACTGGACGGCGACGAGCGCACCGGCCGCACCCGCGCCGACGACGGCCACGACGGGCCGCGCGGGGGCGGACTCGGACACCACAGACACCTCGGACACCACGGAGACCTCCGAACCAGGGGGCGGGACTGGACGACCAATGTTCACTATGTCGATGAACAAAGTGCAGTGGCAACGCCGCTTCCGGACAACAAAGCGGCGTGGACAGGCCCGTTGACGCGCCGGCACGAGCCCCGCACGATCCCGGCACGAGGCGCCCAGGTCAGGAGCCCGCCACTCGTGAGACATTGAGTCCGTGAGGATCTCAGCGCGAACGGACTACGCCGTCCGGGCCATGGCCGAGCTGGCCGGCTCCCCGGACCGCCCCCTCAAGGCCGAGGACATCGCGGGCCGCCAGGGCATCCCGGTCCGCTTCCTCTTCGTCGTGCTCGGCGACCTGAGGCAGGCGCGGCTGGTACGGAGCGTGCGCGGCCCCGACGGCGGATACGCCCTCACGCGCCCGCCCGAGGAGATCACCCTCGCCGACGTCCTCCGCGCGATGGACGGACCCCTGGTCAGCGTGCGCGACCTGAAGCTGACGGGTCTGGAGTACCAGGGCGCGGCCGCGCCCATGCCGGACGTGTGGCGTGCCGTGCGGACGAGCCTGCGCCAGGTCCTGGAGAGCACCACCCTCGCGGACCTGGCGACCGGCATGCTGCCCGAGGTCGTCCGGGAACGGGCCCGGGACTACGACGACGACGTCCGCACCTACCCGTAGCGACGACGGCCGTCCCGCGCCTCACATCCCGGCGAGGAGGCTGTGCCCGAGGGGTGTGAGGGTGTGGAGGACGGCGACACCGGTCCGTGTGGTGTCGACGAGACCGGCCTCGCGCAGGACCCGTGTGTGCCGGCTCGCCGCCGGGAGGGAGATGGCGGCGCGTTCGGCCAGGGCGGTGGTGGTGGCGGGCGTGCGCAGGAGCGCGAGGAGGTGCGCGCGGGTGCGGCCGAGAAGTGCGCCGAGCGCCTCCGTACCGGCGTCGGTTCCGCCAGCGGAGGCGTCGGAGTCGTCCTGTAGGGGGTAGACGAGCACGGTCGCCGCCCCCGGCCGGTACATCACCAGCGGGCCGGTCGCGAACCAGGAGGGAACGAGGAGCAGTCCGCGACCGCACAGTGGGATGTCGTACGCCGACGCGGACGGCAGATGGAGCGTCGGCGGCTGCCACTTCCAGGTCGGCGCCAGGGTGGTCAGCAGGGCGTCGACGCCTCCGCGCAGCAGCATCTCGGAGCGCAGCGCGCGATCGGTGAGGGCGCCGCCGTGGATCCGGGGCCAGAGCGGTTCGACCGAGGTGTGGAAGTACCGGCGGGTGTCGGCGACCAGCGTGCGGGTCGCGCCGGGCGAGCCCTCGGCGAGTTCCCGGAGCCAGGGCCCGGGGCGGCTCAGCCGGCCGTTCCTCCCCGGGCCCCGGGGGATCCCGAGGTCGAGCGCGAGCCGCTCCGCCGGCGTCGCGGCGGCCGCCTCCAGCGCGTCGCCGAAGTCGTTCAGCGACGGCTGGAGCAGGAAGTCCGGCATGAAGCCGTCCTCGGTGACGAGTTCGGCCAGCACACCGGCCCTGGCGCTCGCGGTCCCGCGAAGGGACTGGTGCCATCGCCGGGCGGCGGGACGCGCCCGGTCCCACGTTCCGTACCCTCGACCGTCACCGCCACCACCGCCGTTCCCGAGGGCGCCGCCTGCCCGCAGACGCAGGCTGAGCCGCAGGCTCAGGGCGGTCTCGGACAGCGCGTTGGCCGCCGGGGCGAGGGTGATCCGGCACAGATCGGCGGGCGTGAAGTGAAGGCGGATCATACGAGCCGATTATCGGTGGGGCGGACCCTTTTACCCAGAGGGGAAAGGCGATGCGTTCCGGCCGACTCTGTCGCACGCTCCGGGTGTCCATGTCGTCGATCCTCGCCGGAGGCCGTACCGATGCGTCGCATCCCCACCCGCGGAACCGCTCGTGGTGCCACCCCAGTTCCCCACCGGACCTCTGCAGCCCGCACCCCCTTCCGAACCACGGCGGCCCGCACCGCCGTCCGCGCCCCCGCGGCCCGCACCGCCGTCCGCCTCACCGCCGCCACGCTCCTCCTCACGGCGCTCGCCGCCGTGCCCGGCCCCGCGGCCCTCGCCCGTGACCTGCCCGATTCCTATGTCGTCTCCCGGGCACCCGGGGTGCTCCCGGAGGGCATCGCGATCACCCCGGACGGCACCATGTACGTGTCCTCGGACGGTACGGGAGCCCTCTACCGCGGCCGCGTCGGCCGCCCCGACCTGGAACCCTTCCCGGCGCGCGGCCTGGAGGACCGCCCCAGCACCCTGGGCGTCCACACCGACCGTCGCGGCCGCGTCCTGTCGGTGGGCGGCGCGACGCTGACCGTCCACGACCGTCAGGGACGGCTGCTGGCCACCCGTACCGCCCCCGCCGGACCCCTCGGCCCGCCCGACCTGAACGACCTGGCCGTGACGGAGGACGCCGTGTACGTGACCGACTGGGCCAACCCCGTCGTCCTCCGGGCGAAGATCCGGAACGGCGTCCTCGGCCCACTCGAACCCTGGCTCGACATCCGCTCCGCGTTCCCGGGGTTCCCCGCGCGGTACTGGCTGTTGAACGGCATCGTCGCGAACGAATCGGGCACGGCCCTGCTGGTCGCGTCCAACGGCACGGAGGCCGTCTGGCGGATCGGCACGGCCGACGGGGACGTCAGCCGGCTCGACCTCGGCGAGGAGTCCTTCGGCCCCGACGGCATGGTGCTCCGCGGCACGACCCTGTACGCCGTACTGAACTACGGTGCCCCGCACGGGGTGTACATCGCCCGCCTGGACGAGGAGCTGCGGACGGGCACGGTGACCCATCGCCTCACGGACGGCCCCTTCGACCTGCCGACCACGCTCGCGCGCCACGGCTGCCGCCTGTACGTGGTCAACAGCCAGCTCGACGACCCGCCGGGCCGGCCCCCGTACACGGTCAGCGCCATCCCGGACCCGACGTGCGGCACCGCGTGAAGCCGGGGGAGTAGGAGCCGGTACGGGAGGGGGGACGCCGGTACGGAGGAGGGGACGCCGCTACGGGCGGACGGGCGCTGCCTCGGGCGGGGCGTCGCCGCTCCGGGCGAGGGGGCCACGGCGGTGACGGTTCGCCCGTCCGGCGGGCGGGCGGCCGCTCCGCGCGCTCCCTCGCCGGGGTGGTTCGAGGGGGCCGGTGGGCGCAGTACGGCGCTGCCCGCGGCCCGCGGTCGGGGTTCGGTCACCAAGCTGTGGCCGCTGCTGTCCGCACCCGCTCGACGACGGAGGCTGAACACCCATGACCCCTACACATCCGAGACCCGCGCGGTGGCGCCGAAGGCCACGGGGGAGGGCTGGCGCCTCGGCCGTGTTCGCCGCGGCACTCGTGCTCGCGCTGCCCGGTGCGGCGCTGGCCGCGCCCGGGGATCCGGATCCGACGTTCGGTCCGGACGGCCGCGTGGTCACGCCCTTCCCGGGATACGCGGAGGGCCACGACATCGCGCGGCAGTCGGACGGCAAGCTGGTCGTGGCGGGTCTGAGCGAGGGCGGGTTCGCGCTCGCCCGCTACCTAACCGGCGGAGGACTCGACCCCGCCTTCGGCACGGGCGGTCTGGTGACCAGCGCCTTCGGCGGCGGCGCGCACACGGCGAACGCGGTCGCGATCCAGCCGGCCGACGGGAAGATCGTCGTGGCGGGAACCACCGAGGTGTCTGCGGAGGAGGGGGGAGGCTGCTGCTTCTTCTCCGTGGCCCGCTACCTGCCCGACGGCACCCTGGACCCGGAGTTCGGCGACGGCGGTCGCGTACGGGTCGAGGAGTTCGGCGGATCCGCGGACGGCGCGGACGTGGCCGTGCAGAGCGACGGCCGGATCGTCGCCGCGGGCAAGGGCGCCGGCGGCGGGTTCGCGCTGGTCCGCCTCGACAGCGCAGGCAACCTGGATCCGAGCCTGGGCGGTGACGGCGCGGTCGTCGCCGCTTCACGCCCGGCTCGCCCCAGGAGGCCGGCGGCATCGCCCGGAGCATGGCCCTCCAGCCGGACGGCAAGATCGTCTCGGTCGGGTACGTGGGCAACACCGCCTTCGACATCGGCATCGCCCGCTACCTCCCCGACGGCAGCCTCGACCCCGGCTTCGGCGGTGGCGACGGCATGGTCAGCGCGGACTTCGGCGGCACCGAGTTCGGCAACGCCGTCGCCGTGCAGCCGGACGGCAAGATCCTCGCCGCGGGTTCCGGCGGCGCGGGCTTCGCGCTTCTGCGCTACCACGCCGACGGCAGCCCCGACGCCGGATTCGGCACCGGCGGCCGCACCTCGGTGGCCTTCCCCGGGGACGGCGGGATCGCGTACGCGATGGCCCTGCAGCAGAACGGGAAGATCGTCCTCGCCGGCCGGGCCGACGACCCGAACAGCTCCGAGGCCAACGACTTCGGCCTGACCCGCTTCCACCCCAACGGCACCGTGGACACCGATTTCGGCGGCGACGGCTTCGTGGTCACCGGATTCGGGGACTTCGACGAGGCCCGAGCGGTCCTCGTCCAGCCGGACGGCAGGATCGTCGCGGCCGGCTTCGGCGCGGGCTACGCCTTCGCCCTCGCCCGCTACGAGGGAGGCGACGCCACGACGCCACCGCCGCCGCACGCGGACCTGTCGGTGACGACGAGCACCACGCCCTCCGTGAGCATCGGCGACCGCGTCTCGTACACGGTGACCGTCGCCAACCGGTCGACCTCCACCGCCACCGCGACCGGCGTCACCCTCACGGACACGTTCACGGGCGCCGGCGCGACCCTCGTCTCCGCCACGCCCCAGGGCACGTGCACGACGACCACGACCAGGGCGACCTGCGCCCTCGGCTCGCTGGCCCCGGGCGCGAGCAGGACGGTCACGCTCACGGCCGAACCCCGCTCCGCCGGCACCCTCACGCACACGGCGACCGTCACGGCCACCCAATCCGACCCCACCGCGTCCGACAACACCGCCACCACGAGCACCTCGGTGAACAACGCCCGTGGCTGTACTGTCATCGGCACCAGCGGCCCGGACACCCTGAACGGCGGCTACTCCAACGACGTGATCTGCGGCCTCGGCGGCAACGACATCGTGCGCGCGAGCTACGGCCACGACACCGTCCACGGCGGCTACGGCAACGACAACCTCGACGGCTCCTTCGGTGACGACACGCTCAACGGCGGCCCGGGCAGCGACACCCTGACGGGCTCCTACGGCAACGACCGCCTGACGACCACCGACGGCGTCCTCGCCAACGACACCGCCAACGGCGGCTACGGCACCGACACCTGCACCACCGACCCGGGCGACGCCCGCATCAGCTGCCCCTGACTCACCGTCACCCTCACCACCCCAGGAGCCGACGCCGCCCCACGGCGCCGGCTCCCGCCGTGTTCCCGTCCCGCCGGATCCCTAGCGCGCTCGCCCACAGGCCCTGACGGGCCTCAGCGGGGGCGGTGGGCGTTGAGGCGGGCGGCCTGGCGCGTGAGGTGATCGCGCTCCGCGAGGTTGGGTGCCTGATGTGCGGCCTCGGCGTAGAGCCGCGCCGCCGTCGCCAGGTCGCCGTCGCGTTCGTGGAGGTACGCCGCCACCGCGGCGTACCGGGGGAGTGAGCCGTCCAGGGCCGCGAGCGCCGCGAGACCGGCGCGCGGACCGTCGGCCTCGCCGACCGCGACCGCGCGGTTGAGCCGGACGACCGGGCTGTCGGTCAGGCTGACGAGCTCGTCGTACCACTCCACGACCTGGACCCAGTCGGTCTCCCCTGCGGTGGGCGCGTCGGCGTGGAGTGCGGCGATGGCGGCCTGGGCCTGGTACTCGCCCAGCCGGTCGCGGGCCAGGGCCGTCTGCAGGATCTCGACGCCCTCGCCGATGGCGGCGGTGTCCCATCGGGTCCGGTCCTGCGCGGCGAGCGGGACCAGGCTGCCGTCGGGCGCGGTCCGGGCGGCGCGCCGGGCATGGTGGAGCAGCATGAGGGCGAGCAGGCCCGCGACCTCGGGATGGTCGATGGCAGCCGCCAGCTGCCGGGTGAGCCGGATGGCCTCTCCGGCGAGGTCGACGTCGCCCGAGTAGCCCTCGTTGAAGACCAGATAGAGCACGCGCAGCACGGTGGCGACGTCGCCGGGCTGGTCGAACCGGACGCCGGAGACGGTGCGCTTGGCCCGGCTGATGCGCTGCGCCATGGTCGCCTCGGGGACGAGATAGGCCTGGGCGATCTGGCGGGTGGTGAGCCCGCCGACGGCGCGCAACGTGAGCGCGACCGCCGACGAGGGCGTCAGCGAGGGGTGGGCGCACAGGAAGTAGAGCTGGAGCGTGTCGTCGTCGGTGGCCGAGGGCCCGGGCGGCGGCTCCTGGTCGAGACGGTCCTCGCGCCGACGGCGGGCGGTGTCCGCACGGGCGGCGTCCAGGAACTTGCGCCAGGCCACCGTGACCAGCCAGCCCTTGGGGTCCCGCGGCGGGCCCTCCGGCCAGGTGCGGACGGCTTCGACGAGGGCGTCCTGCACGGCGTCCTCGGCCGCCGCGAAGTCGGCTCCGCGGCGGACG
Source organism: Streptomyces sp. NPDC055103 (assembly GCF_053607625.1). Taxonomy (NCBI): domain Bacteria; kingdom Bacillati; phylum Actinomycetota; class Actinomycetes; order Kitasatosporales; family Streptomycetaceae; genus Streptomyces; species Streptomyces sp. NPDC055103. The sequence continues at coordinate 21,844 of NZ_JBSGTX010000071.1, read as the reverse complement.
AGAACGGCGAGGACGCTCGGCGCGAGGGTGCGCACCAGGGCGTCGTCCATGTCCGAGGTCACTCGGTGATGGTGGGCGGCGCGGTCAGGAACGGGCGGAGCTCGAGCCACTCGTGGATCGGCTTCCCGCCTGCTCCGGGGGCGGCGGACAGTTCGCCGGCCAGCTCGACGGCGCGCTCGTAGCTGTCGACGTCGATCACCATCCACCCGGCGATCAGGTCCTTCGTCTCGGCGAACGGGCCGTCGGTGACCGGCGGGCGCCCCTCGCCGTCGTACCGGACGAAGGTCCCCTCGGGGGCGAGCGCCTGGCCGTCGACGAACTCACCGGTCTTCTCGAGCCGGGCCGCGAAGTCGTGCATGTACTGCATGTGGGCCGAGATCTCCTCCGGCGTCCACCGGTCCATGGGCACGTCGTTGACGGAGGCCGGGGCGCCTCGGTAGTGCTTCAGCAGCAGGTACTTGGCCATGACGTCTCTCCTTGCTCTGGTGCGGCCCATTCTGGCCGCCTTCACTACGGGGACGGAGCAGGCCACGGCTTCTCGACATCCCCGCCCAAACTTTTTTGGCTAGCCCAGCCCGTCCAGCCCGTCCAGCCCGTCCAGCCCGTCCAGCCCGTCCAGCCCGTCCGGCTCGCCCGGTCGTCCGGGCCGTCGCGATCGGTACCCCTGGAGTGCCTGGGTGACTTCAAAGTGCGTTCTTCCGCGCCTTCCGCCGACGCCGCATGATTCCAGTGGTGACAACAGGGAGCCCGAACCGGCGCGCATTCTGTTGCGAATTCCCACCCGTTCCCCCTGGATATTCTTTCGCGTGCAAGGAGAAATGCTGTGTCCACACTGCAATCACCCTCGGGCAGGCACCGACCGCATGAGCGGGCGCGACTGGGGCGTGCTGTTCGTGCTGTGCGGTGCGATCTTCCTCGAGGGCATCGACGTGGCCATGCTCAATGTGGCCCTGCCCTCGATCCGTGAGGACCTGGACATGTCCACCGGCATGCTCCAGTGGGTGATGAGTGCCTACGTACTCGGTTACGGCGGTTTCATGCTGCTGGGCGGCCGGGCCGCCGACCTGTTCGGACGCCGCCAGATGTTCGTGTTCTGGCTCGTGGTGTTCCTGCTCTTCTCCGGCCTCGGCGGGTTCGCCACGGAGGGCTGGATGCTGATCGTGGCCCGCTTCGTGACCGGCGTCGCGTCGCCGCCGCCTTCATGACCCCCGCGGGCCTGTCCATCATCACCACCGGCTTCGAGGAAGGACCGCAGCGCAACAAGGCCCTCCTGGTCTACTCCGGCACCGCCGCCGGAGGCTTCTCCATCGGCCTGGTGGTCGGCGGTCTGCTGGCCGCGGTCGACTGGCGCTGGGTGTTCTTCGCCCCTGTCGTCCTCACTTCCCTCATCCTCGTCGCCGCGCTCGCCCTCTTCCGAAGTCGCCGCGCCCCCACCGCGCCGGCCAGGGCGTCGACCTCGCCGGGGCGCTCAGTGTCACGGGCGCGATCCTGCTCCTCGTCTTCGGCGTCGAGCGCGCCGCGCACGCCTCGGTGGCCTCGACGACCCTCACGATCGCGGCGGGCCTGGTCCTCTTCCTCGTGTTCGTCGCCGTCGAGCGCCGGTCTGCCTCGCCGCTGGTACGCCTGGGCCTCTTCCGCAGGGCCTCGCTCGTCCGGGCCAACCTGGCCGGCAGCGATCACGATCACCCACAACGCCAGCACCCCCCAGCCTACGATCCTCTTGCGCCTTTCCATCGGGCCTCCCTCCGCAGATCCCCATCAGGTCGATCCCAGACTCCCACCCCCCGAAGGGGCTTTCGTCAGGGCGAAGTTCGAGCCGAGGGCTACTGCCGAGGGCGGCGCACCGCGCCCACTACTCCGCGCGGAGTACGGACGCACCGCCGCCGGTTGCACACGCCGCACGGGTTCCGCTTCCGGAGGTCGTCCTACTCGGGCGGAACTGAGTACCCGCGCTCTGACGCGGGTCCGACCGCGGGCGGAACACTGAGGCCATGAGCGAAGGACAGAGGAAAACGGCTTCCCAGGTGGTGACCGCCGTGGTGCTGGGCGGGGTGGCGATGGCGGCATGGGCTGCCTGGCTGGGCTGGGACCAGCAGCGTGACGTGCATCCCGACGGCTCGACGACGGGCCCGTACGAGGCGTGGCAGGTGATCGGGCTCGGGCTGACCCTGCTGGCTCCGGTGTGCTGGGCGGCCTACCGGGCGGGCGTCGCGGCGGCGGTGCTCGGCACCACCGCCGCACTGACCGTGGCCACCGCCTACGACTGGTCGGACGACGCGAGCGGCCTCTTCGCGCTCGGGGTGGGCATGGTGATGTGCGGAACCCTGGCCGTCACCAGTGCCCTCTCGCTCGTCGTCGTCTCCGTAAGGCGCAAGCGCGAAGCTCGCCGCCCAGGCCGCTGACCCCCGAATCCGAGACGAAGCGGAACACCCCCCACGGGGGGCGAACCCGATCCGTATCAAAGCTTCTGTACGTGGGTGGTGTCGGCGTCGAGGAGGGTGCCGTCGGCGCCGGAGGGCACGACCTCCGGCACCGGCGTGCCGTGCTGGTCGAGAAGGACGAAATGGGCCTTCGCCCGGGGCGAAGGCGTGCTGTTCCCCCCACTGCCGGAGGGTGACGATGACGGGGAACAGGGCGTGCCCGGCGTCGGTGAGCACGTACTCCTGGCGGCGGCCCGACGACGCGGTGCGCTGGGTGAGCTCCTGCTGGCGGTGGTGTGCGGAGTAGCTGTGGCGAGCGTCTACGCCGCACAGCCGGTCCTGGAACCGATGGGACGCTACCTCGGCGTGCCGGCACGGCTCACCGGATGGATCGTCGCGACCGGCCAGTTCGGCTACCTGGCCGGCCTCCTCCTGCTGGTGCCGCTCGGTGACGTGACCGACAGGCGCCGGCTCATCGCGGCGCACCTGGCGGTCATCGCGATGGCCCTGGTCCTGACGGCCTCGGCGTCGGCCGCGCGGGCGGCGTTCGCGGGGATCGCGACGGCCGGGATCTTCGCGGTCGTGGTGCAGACCACGGTGGCCTACGCGGCGTCGGTCTCGCCGCCCGCCGAACGAGGGCGGAACATCGGCGTCGTGACCTCGGGCGTCGTGGTGGGCATCCTCGGTGCCCGCGCCGTCACCGGGGCACTCTCCGACGTATGGGGCTGGCGAAGCGTGTACGCCGTGCTCGCGGCGCTGTCCCTCGGCCTCGCGGTCCTCGTCCTCGCCGCACTCCCACCGGAACGGCGCCCCGGCCCGCCGGTGACGTACAAGCAGGCCGTCACCTCCCAAGGCGAACTGTTCCGGAAGCGCACCTTCCTGACGCGCGGACTCATTGCGTTCTTCCTGTTCGCGTCGTTCGGAACCCTCTGGAGCGGACTGGCCATGTCATTGGCGGACAGGCCATGGGAGCTGACCGAGAGCCAGATCGGACTGCTCGGCATCGCCGGACTCGCCGGCGCCCTCGGCGCGGCGCGCGCGGGCCGGTGGGCGGACGCGGGACGCACGACCCCGGTCACCGGGACCGCGCTCACCCTGCTCATCCTCTCGTGGGCGGCGATCGCCCAGCTGCTGCGATCGCTATGGGTCCTCGTCGCCGGAATCGTGGTCCTCGACTTCGCGGTCCAAGCCGTACACGTAAGCAACCAGCACACCCTCACCGCCGCGCATCCGGCCCGCGTCAGCGGCGTCATCGGCAGCTGCATGGTCTTCTACTCCCTGGGCTCGGCCCTGGGCGCGGCCGCGACCACGGCCGTCCACACCACCCACGGCTGGGCGGGTCCAGCCTCCTCGGCGCAGGATTCGCGGCCTGTGCGCTGGCCGTCTGGGCGGCCGATGCGACTTCGCGTCGGAACGTCATCGCGGCTCGTCGCGACCGCGGCGCGTGCCATGCCACGAGTGAGGCGTAACGCGGGTGAAGGCCCGCAGCCCAAGCTCGCGGGGCACGGATCGTCACCGACGGCTCGAGCGGCTGCGCACAGGGCTGTCGTGTACCCGGCCGCGATTTACTGACGGCTCATCGGATGAAAGGCTGCCCATCATGCTGATCTATGCCTTTCGTGACACCCGCGGCACCTGGCACGGAGATCCGGACGCCGTCATCCATGACATGTCCCCGGGGCGCGGTGTCCTCACCCTCCCAACTGCCGCTCCGGGGCAGGCCCCTGGCTTGTTCGACGGGCAGCGGGTCGAGGTCCTCTACGCGACATGTGACTTAGAAGCGAGTCAGGTGAGTTACCGACTCGAAGACGGCGGCAGCTACCTTGCCTCCTGGCACGTCCACGAGCTGCTGTCTCCGGCCTACCACCCTGCGGACACGGCCCCCGCGACGACTCAGGACACGACAACCGTGAAGGTAGAGATCGCCGGCCCGGACCGCCGCTACAACGTGCACATCGACTTCCTGGCAGAGGGACGTGCCGAGATCGCCGTCGTCGTCTGCACCGCCGACGGAGTGATCCACGGCGAACTCGCCGGGGAAGTCGATGCCCGCGATCTCGGCGAGATCAGCCGCCTTCTGGCAGCCGCCGCGAGGACCGCCCCGGTATCCGCCGTGACGACCGCCTCGGCATCCGCCCTGACGACCGCCTCGGCATCCGCCCTGACGACCGCCCCGGCATCCGCCCTGACGACCGCCCCGGCATCCGCCGTGAAGACCGCCCCGGCAATCGCTGACGCTCCGTCTGGAGTGAAGGCCACCCACCGCGGCCAGGCATGGACCCCGCAAGCCGTCGCTCAACTCCAAGAGCGTCATCGAGCGGGCAAAAGCCCGGAACAACTGGCCGAGGAACTCGGGCGCAGCGAGAACTCCATCCGCTGGAAGCTCTACGGTCTCAAACTCGCGCCGTACCCCGGCGACCTCGTCCCTGCCCCGCGTCCCCCCGCCGAACCGGAAGAGCCCAAGGCGTACACCGTGGAGGAAAAGCGACAGCTGTATCCCCACGCGTACAAGCCCTGGAAGCCGGAGGACGAGGAACGGCTCGCGGAACGCTGCGCCCAAGGTGCTTCTCTGCCCGAACTGGCACGGGAATTCGGCCGCAACGAGGGAGCCATCGCCTCCCGGCTCCTGAAGATCCGAGCTGAAGGGCCGGCCATGGAGGAAGCCTGGGAGTACGGCGGATAGACCGGGCAACGCACTGCCGCCGGCCAGATGCCTGGGTTCAGCTGGAGCCGGCGGCTGATTGGGCCTCGCGGGTCATCGGCAGGGTGGGCAGTCTCCCTCGCCAGAGGTAACGCTCGCCTCCGATCTCGAAGCCGTGGCGTCGGTAGAACCGGAGCGCCCCTTCGTTGTAGTCGGCGACCCCCAGGCGGATCCGTGCAGGTCCTGCCCAGGTGAGGAAGTCAGTCATCATGGCGCCACCGAGCCCGTGCCCCTGGGCGCGGTCCAGCAAGTACATCGGTCCGAGGGTGACCGATTCCGATTCGTCCTCGTGGCCGCAGAGGTAGCCGACGATCTCCGTCTCGGACCGGACGACACGACAGAAGTGCGGGGCGGGGTGCTGGTTCGCCACCTCGATGAACTCTCGCCACTGCGCGATGCCTTCCGCAGTGGCGGACGAACCGCGGTGCTCACGGATCCAGGCTTCATCGACCCCAGCGTCTGCGTTGACGTAGCTTTCCAGCCAGTTCCGCAGATGCAAGGGTCCCAGTACCGCGGCGTCGTCAGGGTGAGCGGCGGTGATCACATAGGCCATGTCAGATGATACTCGCGCCCTGGTCAGCGACATGGCAGTGCGGCTGAATGAGGCGATCGACGATGTCCGCCGCTCCGACACTGCTCTCCGTCGTGGGCTGTCCGGACGGTCGGCCGGGCTGAGCGGGGCCGGCCGTGCCCTGTACGGCGGCGTGGCCCGGATGTGGTGGTACGGCCCGGGCCGCGTGTCGCGGTCCGGGCCCTGCGCCTCGTGAGTGCTGTCCCGGGGTGGTGTGGCGTGTCAGCTCTGGGTGGTGTCGTCGTCCGCCTGTCCGGCGTTCGTGGTCGTGCCCGTCTTCTCGCGCATCTTGCGGACCAGCTCCGCCTTGCGGTCGGCCGCGCTCTGGCGGTCGAGGTTGCGGTGCGGGCCGTTGTTCTGCCGCTCGGCGCGGGACTGCTTCTTGCGCTGGCCGCCGCCCTGGCCCACGGGGTTGTTGATGTTCTTGCTGTCGGTCACGGGTTCTCCCGGTGGTGAGGTGGAGTGATCTGGGGATTCATCGGTGGGGCGGCGTCGGAAAACGTCAGCGGACGCCCGTCACGCTCCGGCGTCTGGAAGCGTCTGGAAGAACGCGGCAACCGTTTCCTTCCGAGATCCCTGCGCCGCCTGCGCCTGCCAGTGGTTGCTGCCCTGTCCGGGGATGGGTCCGGGGGTGTTACTGGGCCGCGGCGGATGGTGTCGGTGGTCGCGAGCGCCTTGACGCTGTTGAGGGATCATCTCACTTGTGTCCCGCTGCTACGGGACGGCCTTCAGGCGGCCGGATCCATCGACCGCGCCCGCCGTGGCTTGGGTGACGGGGCGCCCTGTACCCGCCGTATGCACGTTCGGTTAGGCTGGCCTTGCCTGGCGGCGGACCAGAACGTGCGGGTTTGGGTTCCGGCACCGTAAACGGGTACCCAGCGGACGGATACGGCAGAGGCGGGGCACAGGTGAGAGACGGTGACCGGGCTTGTGCGTGTCGTGCGCCCGATGGGGCGGGAGCACCCACACGGGTGACGCGGACGTCGGGCTTCGGCCCGGTGCCCCGGACGGGGCGTCGTGGATAAGATCCTCCTCACGGCCGGGGCCCTGTACGTCATCGTCCTGCTTCGCGCCGGAGGAACGTTCGCCGTCGGATGGCTCACCGGCGCCGGTGCCCGGCGCAGCAGGTTCGCCGAACGGATCTCTTCGGCGAAGTTCCGGCGTGCCGAGCGGGCGATCCAACGGTGGGGCGCACCTGTGGTGGCCGTCTCCTTCCTGACCGTCGGTTTCCAGACAGCCGCCAACTTCCTCGCGGGCACCATGCGCATGCCGTTGCCGCGCTACCTCCCCGCCCTTTTCTTGGGCGGAGCGGCCTGGGCACTGATCTACGCGACCGCGGGCCTCGGCGTCCTCGAAGTGCTGGGAAGGCTCTTCGCCGAGCGGACGGCCCTCGGGGTGTCCGCCGTGGCCGTACTCCTTCTCGCGGTGTGCTGGGCGGTGGTGTACCGCAGAAGAAGGACGGTCCGATCCTCCGTTGACACGGCGGCCGGCGAATCGTGACCCTTTCCCGCGAGTGCGGATGCCGAGCCAGGCGGGATGTACATACGGCCCCACCTCTCCTCGGACGAGATCTGCGGGACGAGGCCGAGAGCGAGGCCCCGAGGCCCTACGCGAGGTCCCCGATGCTCGACCGGCCCTCCTGCGCCTCGCCCCCTAGGAGACCCGGTCGGCCACCGAGGCGCTCGCCGACCGGGTCGGCGGCCAGAGCCGCTGCCCGCCCTGCCTGACCACCCGCTGCCGCCGGTGTCATCCGGCCTCCGCCCCGCGCAGACGACGGACGGTTCGTGCCGCTGGTTTGCCCGACACCTCCAGGGGCAAGGGCAGGCAGGGCCGGGGCAAGGCAGGCTGCGCCGGCCGTGCCCTTGCGACATCCTTCGGGCGGAACAAGGTCGCCGCCGGATCGCCGCACCACCCGCTGCTCCCTGGAGGGCCGACCACTGCATTGCGGGGCCGACGGGGCGTGCGCCACCCTGGTAGTCGAGGGCAGGTGCTGACGTGCACACCAGCGACGAGATCTATCACCGGGTGCTCTGGGACCCGCGCTTCGACCCCGAGCGGTTCGTCATGGGGATCGCCGAGCGTGGGGCCCCGCCGAAGCGGGTCCTGTTCGGCGACTTCGTACCGGGCGGGGAGATTCCCTGGCACCGGGTGGTGTTCTTCGAGGCGGACGGCCAGGTCGTCTGGGACCGCGCCTCCGGCATCGACCGGCTCGGCGAGACCCTCGTCGGGCAGGTCGGCCCTGGGCCGGCCCTGGCACCTGGCGACGTCCTCGCCGTCCCGCCGACGAACCGCACCGCCGTCGCCTGGCTGCCGCCGGCGGAGTTGTGGTCGCCGATCCAGCACATTCGCCGCGAACACGACCGGCAGATCCGCCGCTGGCCGCCGCACGTCAACGTGCTCTTCGGTTTCGTCCCCGAGGCCGAGTTCCCCCGGGCGACGCCACTGGTCGCCGCGGCGCTCGCCGAGACGCCGCCGTTCACCGCCCGGCTGGCGGGCATCCACTGGTTCGGGCACCGCGAGGACGCCACCGTCTGGCTCGACCCGACCGCCGCGGGCCATGAGCCCTGGGCGCGACTGCGGGAGTCCCTGGAGCTCCGCTTCCCGCTCTGCGGAACGCACTCGCAGGGCTTCACCCCGCACCTGTCCCTCGGCCGTACCCCGGACCCGCACCCCCTTGTCCGGAAGGCGGAGGCCCTCCTCGGCCCTATGACGGCTCGGGTCGACGAGCTGGTCCTGCTCTCCCGGCGCGGCGACGAGCCGATGCGGGTCCGGACCCGCGTCCTGCTCGGCAGCGGCGACGTACGTCACCCGGAGAATCCGGCCCTTCCGGGCGGCCCTCCGTCGTCACCGCACGTCTAGTCGGACGCGGCCGGCAGCACCGGCCGGCTGCCCATCAGGGCGGAGATCCGGTCGACGTCGCGCTGGAGGCCGTCCGCGACCTGGTCGGGGACGTGGCCGGTGACCGGACATCCCTTGTGGGCCATGGCGGTCGACGTCCCCCGCTGTTCGGGGGAACTGTGATCCGACCGGGCCGTGCTCCCACCTGACGAGGGCATCGTGGATGAAACGAAAGAGAGACACGATGCCGCTCTATCTGTCGAAGTTCAGCTACACGCCGGAGACCTGGGCGAGGCTGATCGGCCACCCTGAGGACCGCGCGAAGGCCGCTCAGTCGTACATCGAGTCCGTCGGTGGGAAACTGCACGGCTTCTGGTACGCCTTCGGCACGCACGACGGCTACAACCTCTGGGAAGCGCCGGACAACGTGTCCATGGCCGCGGTCGCGCTGGCGATCAGCGGAGGCGGCGCGCTCAGCTCGTTCGAGACGACCGTTCTCCTGAGCGTCGATGAAACGCTGGACGCCCTGCGCAGGGCCGAGCAGATCCAGTATCGGGCTCCTGGCACATAGCAGCCCGTGAGCCGGCCTGTGGCGGCCGCCGCGCGGGCGCGCGCCACCCCGCTCCAGTCACCGAGGTGGACGAAGGCCGCCCACGTGCCGGGCGAGGCGGCCCGACGCCATAGCGCCGTCGCCTCGCTCGCATCCGTGGAACGTCCGTCACGCCGCACGAGGAGGGTGGCGAGGGTGTGGAGCAGCCGTGGCAGGTCGGAGTGGTGGTCCGGAGCGGTGTCGACCGCCGAGCGCGCATGGTCGACGGCCTCGTCGAGATCGTCGGCGGAGGGGCGTACGGAGTGGCGCTCGGCGTGGCGCAACGAGAGGGGGAGCGCGAGATTCCCCCGCGCGGCGTGCCAGTACGGGCTGTCGCTCACCTCGTCGGTGATCTGACTCAGGGTGTCGGTGACGCGACCGAGGGAGACGGCCTCGTTCAGGTCGGCCGGATTGCCGTGGAGCCTGAAGCGTTGGCTCAGGGCCCGGGCGAGATTGGCGACCATGTCGAGGCCCGGCCCGGCTGCGAGGGCGAACGCTTCGCGTCCGTGGGCGACGGCCGCATGCGCGTCATCGGCCGAGCCCGTCGCATATGCCAGCGAGGTCGGGCGCGTCGTCAGGGAGGGCGTCCAGGGCCGACTCGGCGCGTGCGACGGAGCGGTCCAGTCGAGTCCGGTCGTCGGTGAGCTGGTAGAGCTCCCATTCGTGCATGCTGAGGCCGGAGGCGAGCACGGAAAGTTCCTCGCCCCGGACGTCGGCCGAGGAGCCGGGACAACGTGAACAGGACAATCCGCTCGACCTGTTCGGGAACTACCCCTTCCACGGGAGCCTGCGGTGCAGGGTGCGCTGGTCACCGGCGGTCAGAGCTTCAGCAGGCGGGGCCGCCATGTCCACCCGGCGCCGAGGACCGCTTCGCGGAGGGCGTTCGTCATGTCCCGGGTGTCGAACGTCTTGACCCTGCGGCGGCGGCCGTCGGGGCCTCGCTCGTACGTCCATTCCACCGAGTACCCAGCCCCGCGGCCGTACTCGCGCGACGCCGACAGCCGGCCCCGGGTGCTCGACCGCCGTTCCTGGAGGGCCCGCACCTCGCGCCGGTGAGGGTCCAGCCGCATGCGGATGCTCAGACGCAGGTCGACGTCCTCGCCGAATGAGCGGTGCTGGATCCGCCAGTCCGCTATCAGGTCGGCCTGCTCCGAAGGGCCGGCGAGGCGCACCAGGTAGGGCGCCTCCGGACCGCTCACCGCGAGGATGGCGTCGCGGACCGAGGCCGCGGTGAGCGGTGTCACGCCGCCTGCCGGGCGCCTGGTGCCGTTCAGTCGTTCGAAGAACCCCATCGGGTCAGCCTACGGCGGTGCCAAACGCTGAGCCGCGTTCCCTGATCCTTTTCGGTGGCGACGGCGACGGCGGAGGCGGAGAGGAGCGTCGCGGTGGCGAGGCTGCCCCAGAGGGCGGCCGGGCTGTGCAAGCTGCAGGACAAGGCGACCGCCGCCCACGGCAACGGCGTCACCTTCCTCCCCAGCGTCTTCGGCCGCCCGCACCTGGTGGCGGTCCACGCGCCCGGGCGGCGGCCGGTGGTGCAGTACCCCGTGCCCGAGTCGAGTCCACCGGAGCCGGTCCCGCTGGAAACGGTCACGCTACGGCTGGAGGCACTCGCGCACCCCGTACGGCTGCTGCCACCCTGGCCCGCGGCCCGCACACCACCGGCGAGCTGGCCCACGCCTGGGAACTCTCACCCCCGGAGGTGTCCCGCCACCTCGCTGACCTGCGCCGCGCGGGCCTGCTCACGGCCCGGCGGCAGGGCCGCTACGTCCGGTACACCGTGAATCTGCCCGATCTGACGACGCTGGGGACCGACCTGCTGGCGGCCGTACTGCGCTGAGCAGCCGCTCGTTCGCCGCCTTTCAGGCGGGTCCAGGGACGGCGACGCGAAGAGCGAGGAGCTGTTGCGTATGCGCGGGCACGTGGTCCTTGCCGAGGCCATCGATCAGGCTCGCCAGCGGAATCGGCTGGTCCAACACGAGTGCGTCGTTGGACAGGAGGAGCGACGGCACCAGGACTGAGGCGGCTTCCTCGTTGAGCCGATCGGCGATGTCGCACAGGGCGTCGGCCTGACTCCGGACATGGTCGATCAGGTCCGCTCGGCCCGAGTGCTCGGCGATGATGCGGTCGAGATTCCAGCCGTCGAGGCAGATCCGATTGTCGAATGTGGGCCGCGAGCCGGCGACAACGCTCAGGGCAACCGCTCCGATCGAGGCGTCGACGCTGAGGAGGTGAGCCAATATCTGGTCGGCGTTCCATCCGCCGTCGTCCGCCTCGCCGAGGTCGGGGACGGCCGCCGCATCGAGAAGCGTCTCGTAGGCGGTGCGAAGTGTTGACGTGTCCATAGCGTGCTTCCTTCAGTTGGCGCGCGTCGAATCCGAATCCCGCTCCGCTGCCTCGGCGACGCGTTTGATGTTCGCCAGCCGCCGGTCCCAGTCGGTCGCGAGCGAGGCCATCCACCGTGCTGTCGTGTCCAGCGCCGCGGGCCGCACCGCGTACCGCACCTCGCGTCCGACCCGGCCGCCGGAAACCAGCCCGGCGGCGTCCAGGACGGCGAGGTGCTTGACCACTGCCTGCCGCGAGACGGGAAGTCGCTCGGCGAGCGTCGTGGCAGTGGCCTCACCCTGTGCGGCGAGCAGATCAAGCAGGTGACGTCGTGTCGGGTCGGCCAGCGCACCGAGGACGCTGTCGACGACCTCGGCGGTGCCGGCATGTTCTTCCGTCACGTGGAGGGCTTTTCGGCGCGTGTCTTGAGCGCCTGGAGCTCCAGGGGCCAGCCTTGGCTGTGGTCCTTCAGGTTCTGACTGCGCAGGTCCTCGGACCCGGCCAGCGCCGCGAACCCGCTCTCGACGACGCGGAGCCGCGTCTGGTCGCCTTCCTGGGTCAACGTGAACTCCACGAGGGTGCTGTTGCTCTCGCGCAGCTCTTCTCCGGGGAACGCGCTGGTCCAGCGGTATGCCAGGTACGTCGGCGGCTCGACCTTCTCCACGCGCACGGGGAAATCGCCGTGCTCGGGGTGCTTCGCCACCATCGACTCGCCCTCCCTGGCCACGGTGCCGGGCAAACCGGCCTTGTCGGCCACCCAGAACCCGGGTTGGGCCACCAGCGACCAGACCCGCTCCAGGGGTGCCGCGATCAGGGTTTCGCGTTCGATCCGGTCCTCGCTCATGAGGGACTCCTTCAGCGCGACGAAAGGATGCAACCCCAGAGTTGCACCTCGACCGCTAAGGCGCAACTCGAAAGTTGCGCCTTGCTTGGTGTTCACTGCCTCGGGCCTGGCCAGCCGGCGCCCGCTGAACGACTCGGACGTGCTAGAGCTGGACGAATGCGGCCGACCTGGCGGCCGCCTGCTCGATCTTCGCGCGGTAGGCGGTACGGGCTTCCTCGTCGATCTGCTTCTCTTGTTCGGCGCGCAGCCCGGTCCGGCCGTCGAGGCCCTCGCGCAGGATGTCGGCGTGCCCGGCATGCCGGATGGTCTCGCCGAGGACGTGGACCATGACGGCGAACAGGTTCGGGTTGAGGTAGGGCTCCGGCCACCACGGCACGTGGCCCGGGGCGTCGAGGGGAAGCTCGTTGATCGTCGCGTCCGAGTGTTCCCACGTGCGCCGGTAGAACCCGATGATCTGATCGCGGGTCTCGTCCTCGGTCGCCCACTGATCGCTGCCGTCGGAGTCCTGCCACCGGCACAGCGGTTCCGGGGAAGGGCGGTCGAAGACCTCGCCGAAATACCTGGCCTCGACGGTGGCCACGTGCTTGACCAGGCCGAGGAGGTTGGTCCCGGTCGCCGTCAAAGGCCGGCGGGCGTCGTACTCGGACAAGCCGTCGAGTTTCCAGAGCAGCGCCTCGCGGTCCCGCCGCAGTCTCCCGTGCAGGTTGTCCTTCGCGAATTCATCGATCATGTGGCAGGAGCCTTCCCTAGGCTGTTCGTGGTCTCAAGATCCCATACGTACGTGGTCCGCAATGGCCGGGCAGAGCCGAGGCGCAGGACTCCTCACATGATGAGCTACCGGCTATGACGGTCTGTCAGAGAGGCATGGGGGGCAGGGTGGGGTGCGTGGCGGCCGTCGTTCTCTGATCCCGTTGAGCGGTTCGGGACGGGGGCCGGGGACGTGGGCGGCTGCCAGGTGAGAATCCAGCCGGCGGTGAGCGCCGCCGCGCCGCCTGCCACGGCGATTGCGCCGCCTGTTCCGATGCCTGCGGCAACCGCACCGAAGCAAGCCGGCCCGACGCCCTGAAGCGTCATGCCGCCGGAGCCGAGCAGGCCGAAGGCCTGGCCGTGGCGATCCTGCGGCAGGGCGTCCAGGAACGGCCGTTGGAGGCCGAGACCGTAGGCGAATCCGAAGCCGCTGAACAGCAGCAGACAGGACGAGACGCCCACTCCGGGCTCGGCGGCGAAGCCGACCAGCGGCAGTCCCATCAGCGCGATCAACGGGACCACCAGTCGCTCCCGGGTGGGCGGCCGTAGCAGTCGCCCCACCAGCAGGTCACCGACCAGCATGCCGACCGGCAGACAGCCCATCAGCACCGCATACCAGCCCGGCGCGAAGTGGCGGCCTCCCGCGTAGGCGACGATCAGGCCTTCCGCGCCCGCCACGAACGCGGGCGGTAGCCACTGGGCCAGTATCAGTCGTCGCACCCTGTGTCCGCGCAACAGCAGGCCGGCCCCGTGCAGGCTTGCCCAGACGGCCCCGCCATCGCCCTGAGCGCTGCCGGGTGTGCCGCCGAACTCTCCCGGCCGCAGCCGGGGTAGCCGGATGCGGACAGCGAGCGCGCAGGCGAGGTAGAGGGCGGCGCTTACCGCGAGCGCCTGGCGCGGGCCGAGTGCCGCGACGGCCGCACCTCCCAGCGCCAGACCGAACAATTGCGCGCCGGCGCCGGCGATGTTGTTCAGTGAACGGCCCAGTACGTAGGCGTCACCCTCCAGAGACTGCGCGACCAGCCGACTCGACGCGCCGCTGAACACCGGTGTGGCGAGGGCGACCAGCGCCACGACAGCGAGGCTCGCCGCGATCGGCATCCGCACCAGGGCGAGCAGCAGGGCGGCGGCGCACGACACGGCGTAGCCGCCGGCGATGAGCGTGCGGGGCGGCAGCCGGTCGGCCAGTGAGCCCAGCATCAGCGAGCCGAACAGCTGCGGGACGAAGCCGATGCCGAAGGCCAGTGCGCTCAGCGGCGCGGAGCCGGTGGCCGAGAAGACCAGCACCGAGAACGTGGTGATCCGCAGAGCGTCCGCAGTGATCGCGACGGTGCGGGTCGAGAAGAGGAGCCGGAATCGCGGCTCGGCCAGCACTTCCCGGTAGGTGGCACGGTGGTTGCCCTGCGCGGGTTCGGCGGTTGGGATCATGACGCCCACCCTCGCCGTGCCTCCAGGTCGCTCACCAATGATTCGTCGCTGGACGAATCGAACCAGACGTGCCGGGATAGCATGGCAAGGTGTTGCGCTTCGAAGTCTCCGTCGAGGACCTGCTGCGCAGCCGCTTCGCGCTGTCGCCCGCGCTGGACCTCTGTTTGCTGCTGCGCTCGCTCGCCGGCCAAGGCCAGCCGCTGCCGCGAGCCTGGGCCGCCCGGCTCATGCCGGCTTTTGAACGGCTTCGCCGCGAGACCGAGCTGGACGCCGCCCTCGCCTTGCAGGCCCCGCAGGGCGGACCGAACTTCGTCGCCCCGCCTCCGCGCGGCCTCAGCCAGACCTGGGCTGACGACCTGGCCATGATCCGGGCCACACCGCTGGAAGCGGCCCGCCACGAGTTCGCCGCCACCGCGACCGGCCCGTCCGCCCGTGATCCCCGCGTACGCGCGGTGCTGGATTCGCCGGACGCCGTCTCCAGGATCGCCGAGGCGATGGACCAGGCGTGGCACGAGCTGCTCGCCGCGGACTGGCCGCAACTGCGCGCGGTCTGCGAGCGTGATGTCGTGCACCGGGTGGGCGTGATCGGCGAACACGGATGGGCCGCAACCATCGAGAGCCTGCACCCGGGCGTCACCTGGCAAGCCGGCGGTATCGAGATCGGCTTCTTCCGAGGCGGAACAGTCCACCTCTCCGGCGACGGGCTCCTGCTGATCCCTTCGGCCGTCGTCGGGCATATCGCCGCCCACGTGGAAGACCCCTGGCCCAGGACCTTGGTCTACCCTGCCCGCGGCACCGCTGCCCTGTGGAGCGAACAGGAGACCGTCCCCCAACCGGACCCGCTGACCGCTCTGGTCGGCCGGGCCCGAGCCCGGCTGCTGTTGGCGTTGGACGCCCCGGCCAGTACCAGCCATCTCGCCCGAAGCCTTGCCATGGCACCCGGCGCGGTAGGAGACCACCTCGCCATCCTGCGAGGAGCGGGGCTGCTCGTCCGCGCCCGATCCGGACGTTCGGTGCTCTACCGGCGCACCCCGCTCGGCGAGGCACTGGTCGCCGGTTCGGGCTGAGGGCGCAGACCAGCACTGCTCTTTGAGGCGCCGCCGGCAGATGAACGCGCAGCCGAGGGTGGGGAAGGCCTGGTGGACGTCGGCGCGGATCCCCCATCGGATCGGATACGCAGTCGGGGGAACCAGCGCAGAAGTGCGAGGGCCGCTGCGACGACCCAGCGGTAGATATGCAAGGGAGCGGACGGCCGCGCGCTGCTACGGTCGGCGGCATGAGCTGGCTTCCCGACGACTTCGTCCACCCCGTCTTGGTACCGCTGCCGGGCGGTGGTCATCACCTGCGGCCGATCCGGGAGGCGGACACCCCGCTGGACTATCCGGCTGTGATGGGTTCGCGTGAGCGACTGTGGACCATCTTCGGCCCGGCCTGGGGCTGGCCCGCGGCCACCATGACCTACGAGGCCGATCAGACCGACCTGTTGCGGCACGAGAAGGAGATCGCCGCACACCAGTCCTTCAACTACGCGCTGTTCGACGCGGCGGAGACAGCTCTGCTCGGCTGTGTCTACATCGACCCACCGGAGCGGGCCGGCGCGGACGGCGAGATCGCCTGGTGGGTGGTGGACGAGCTGGTGGGCAGCAAGGTCGAGCAGGCCTTCGACGCGCTGGTGCCGGAGTGGATCGCCGCCGACTGGCCGTTCGAGCAGCCGCGCTTCCTCGGCCGCGAGATCTCCTGGTCGGACTGGCTCGCCCTGCCGGAGCATTCCGACGCGTAAGTGGTCGGTGCCCGTACCGATCTCGAAGGCTGCCGATCGAACGGGAGTCGCGATCGGGTGACCGCGGCGGCATAGGTGATGTGGTGACAGTCGCCGCCGAGTTCGGCGCGGACCCTGGCTCCGCTGTGAGGCGGCTCACAGGGAACCTTTGGGTGCTTCGGCTCCTCCTTCGGGTGCCGGCTCTCGACACCGGCTCGACTCGGAGGGGGACCCATGGCGGTCATCGACATTCAGCGGCCTCGCACGGCCACCGGCGCGCGCGCCGTCTCGGCCCTGCTCGCCGCCCTCGCTCTGGTGCACGTCTATTGGGCCACCGGCTTGACGTGGCCGGCCCACGACGAGAGGAGCCTCTCGCTCGCGGTCCTCGGCAGTGCCGTCTCCTTCGGCGCGTCTGTCGTGCTGCCGCTCGCCGCGCTGGAAGGCCTCGCTGCCTTGGCCGTGTTCGCCCGGGTGCGTGAGCGCGGCGGCAGGACCACACGTCTGGTCACGGCGGCCGTCGCCGCCGGGATGCTGCTGCGTGCCACGGCCGGGCTGGTGTGGATCGTGACCGGCCGCGACGGGTCCGGTGCGGCGTTCCCGTGGCTGAACACGTTCCTGTACACGCCCTTGTGTCTGGTCTTCGGATGGGCGGCGCTGCGTGCCGCCCGCTGACGATGCCTCCAGGAGTGCCGACCGGGGCGTCACGCTCGCCAGGGCCGCCCGGCGGGGCGACACGCTGGCCCTGCACGACCACCTCACCCTGTACATCGCCCGAACCTGCCGCTCGATGGCGCTGGACGACGGCCCCGACGCCACCCAGGAGGCACTGATCGCCGTGTTCACGTCGCTGCGGTCGCTGCGGGACCCGGAGGCGCTGTACGGGTGGGTGCGGGGCATCTCCGTACGCGAGGCGGTCCGCGTCGCCAAGCGGGCGGCCCGGGCGCGGCCGGCCGAGCTGGCCGACGTCCCGGAGCGGGGTGATCCGCAACTGGCCGCCGACATCGACGACGTGCTCGCGCGACTGTCCCCCCAGCATCGCGCCGTCCTCGTACTGCGCGATGTCGAAGGCCTGGACGAGGAGTCCGCGGCGGCCGTACTCGGCGTTCCGGCCGGCACCGCGAAGTCGCGGTTGCACCGTGCCCGGCAGAGTTTCCGAAAGGCGTGGAACGGATGACACAGAGCAATGTGGGACGGCTGCGCGTGATGGGGGCCGCGATCCGGGGGGCGCACATCGTCGAACAGGTGCTGCCCGCGGCGTTCGACGAGGTGTGGGGCGTGATGGGCGACCTCGAAGGGGGCTTCGGGGAATTCCAGCCCGACATGCGGTCCGCGCGGGTCCTGCGGGTCGACGGTGACCGCGTCGAGGCCCTGGCCCGCAGCCGGTACGGTCTGCGCGCCCACTTCCACGGCGTCCTGCGCCCCGGCTGGGGCTGGCTGCAGAGCCGGTTCCTGGTGGTCGGTATGGCGGCCGACGCGCTGGGCGACGGACGGACGAGGGTCGCCCTCACGGGAGGCGTACGCGTCCCCGGGCGGCCCGCCCTCGTCCCGATCGGGACGCGCGGGGAACTGGAACGAGCTATGGAGCGGCTGGGGGAGCGCGTCGCCTGAAGCGTGTTGCAGAAGCTCGCAACCGGGAAGGTCGGGGCCGGGTCGGTGGCCGGTCTGGTCATGTGGCGAGGGTGAGGTTGTGCCTCCAACGCTGCCCGCGGGCCCCGATGGGCACTGCAAACAATGTTTGGACGCACGAACTAGTCGGCCGCGCCCCGGTTCGGGCACCATGAGCCGGTCGAGGCCCCCCGGGCCGTATGCGCGGCCGGGGGACCGTTGTGCGAGAACTGGGGGAGTGGTCGTGGGCAGGTTCGGACGGGGTGGGCCGACGATCGATGCGGACGCTCAACGGCGGGTGCGGCGTAGCCCGTTGCTCTTCACGGCGCCGATCGTGCTGCTCGTCCTGCTGACGGCGGTGCTCGGCTGGGAGGTCGTCCGGGCCAACATGACGGAGGCGGCCCGGACCGAATGGCCCTGGCGGTTGGAGCTGCTCGACATGGAGCCGCTCGGGAGTCTGCTCGCGGTCGCGGCCGGCGCGGTTCTCGCCAGGGCCCAGTACGCCCGCACCGTACGGCCCATGCTGGGCTGGCGCGCCGACTGGACGACCGGGCACCTGCGGGGCGGCGTACCCGAATGGCAGGTCGGACTGCTCAACGGAGGCTCACACGCCGTGGTGATAGAGGCCTACGAGTGCCGGGCCGTCCTGCGCGGCGAGGACCCGCGGCACGCCGCCCCGTGGACCGACGTCCAAGGCGTGGCGGAGGTGCTGACGGGGGCCGGGCTCACTGCCGGGGAGGACTTCCAGCTGGTCACCATGGGGAAGTTTCCGCTGGTGGGCGCCGCCTCCTACGAGACGACGATGCTCGGCGCCTTCTCCCAGCGCTTCGTCGACGGGGTCGAGGCGCTCCACATCAGGGTCCGTGTCGGCGATGTCGTCGGGGACAGCCACGAGCGGATCCTCGACGCCTTGAAGGGCGCCCGCTCGACCTCGTATCAGCGCCCCGGGCCCTGACCGTCCAGCCAGCGCAGCACGTCGGGCAGTGCCAGCTGGGCGGCGAAATGACCGGTACGTACGAGCACGAGCTCGGCGCCGGGGATCCGACCGGCCAACCAACGGGTGTGCGCCACGGGTGAGAACGCGTCGTCGAGGCCGTGCCACAGCAGCACGGGAGAAGTGACGGAGGAGACGTCGAAGCCCCACGGGCGGACGAAGGCCAGGCAGTCGTCGAGCCAGCCGTGGTGCGAGCCCCTCAGGGCTTCCTGGTAGGTGCGCAGCAGCACCGCGCGCACCCGGGGGTCCTCGACGACCGGGAGGTCATGGGGGGAGAGGTCGGCACGCAGGTCGTCGAGGAGGCGTGCCGGGTCCCGCCGGATGGCTACGGCCCGGGCGGCCAGGTCCCGCTCGAGCCCGCCGGGGTCCCGCCCTTCCAGATGGGCGCGGGCCAGGCCGTACTCGTGCACGTTGAACGGGGTCATGCCCGCGTGCCAGTCGAGACCGACCGCGTCCGGCGGTGCGAGCCCGACCAGTACGGCTGCCGCCCGGACCCGATCCGGCAGCAGCGCCACGCACGCGAGTGCGTGCGGGCCCCCGCCGGACCGGCCGACCACCGCGAACCGCTCGACGCCGAAGGCGTCGACGACGGCCGCCGCATCCCCGGCCGCGTCGGCGACCCGGCGACCCGGGGCGCGCTGCGACTCCCCGTAGCCGGGACGGTCGTAGGCGAGAAACCGGAAGCCGGGGTGCCGCGCGGCGAGCCCGGGCAGCAGGGTGCCGAGACGGGAACCGGGCGTCCCGTGAAGGAGAAGCACCGGGGTACCCGAAGGATTGCCCCATTCCTCGGCCACCAGGAGCCGCCCGTCGCCGGTGCGCACAGGGAGTCCCATGAGAGGGAGCCTAGGCCGGAAGGGCGATGATGCGCACCACCGGCTGCAACGACATCGATCCCGACGGCGACGACCAGCTCCCGTGGCTCTGAACGGCAGCCCGGTTCATTTCACCGGAAGGCCTTGTGTGTACGGCGTATGAAATCGCCGCACGCTTTCGCGAGTACCGATATCGGGGCCGTTGACAGCGCTTCTCCGGGCTGCCTAGCTTGCGTCGCGGATAACGACATCAGCGGCCTCTTCATCTGATCGGGAACGGCCGGTGCACGCGCGCAGCCGCTCGCCGTCGGAAACCTGTCCGACGAGGCCGTCATCACCTCGGAGGTCGACCCGCCGGGCCGGCCGGTAACCCCTTCCGGAATCCCCGGCCTCCGGGCCGCCCCATGGACGGAGAAGCCCGCCGCCTGACCACGAACGCAGCTCCGAGCACGCGTACGAGCCCGGGTGACTTCGTGTCCCCGCACGTCCTGGACAATCCAGCCTGGGCCTCGCTGTCCGGCCCGCACGCCGCCTTCGCCGAGCAGGCGGCCCGCCCCGGGACCGGCCTCTTCCCCTCCCGGGCCGCCCGCTATCCGTCGGACGTCTCGCCGTTCGCCGCCCTTGCGGACCAGGCCGACCCGGGCTCCTGGGCCGACCTGCACAAGGTGGTCGGCCACGGTGGGATCGCCACGCTCTCCGGCGTGCCGGCCCCGCCCGACAGTTGGGAGGCCATCGGTTCCGTCCTGGGCGACCAGCTCGCCGACACCTCGCTGCGCGCCGAACCCGCCCCCGAAGCGGTGCGGCTCGGACCCGGCGACGTACCCGAGATCCTCGGTCTGATCGGGCTCACGAAGCCCGGTCCGTTCCTGCCCCGCACCGTCGAGCTGGGCGCGTACCTCGGCATCCGGCATCAGGGCAGGCTGATCGCGATGGCCGGGGAGCGGCTGCGGCCGCCCAGCTGGACCGAGATCAGCGCGGTGTGCACCCATCCCGAACACCGGGGCAGGGGGCTGGCGACACGACTGGTCCGCGCCGTCGCCGCCGGCATCCGGGAGCGCGGCGACGTCCCGTTCCTCCACACCGCCGCGAGCAACACGACAGCGATCCGACTGTACGAGTCGATCGGCTTCACCCTGCGCCACCGCCCGTCCTTCACGGCGGTCCGCGCGCCCGGCAAGACCCTTGCCAAGTCCTTTTAATACTCCGGTCATTGTATGGCGCTGCACTCGATCGTAGCGTTCGGAAAAGTAATTGATGAAGGGGCCCTTCTCGTCCTCTCATATGCCCTTACATTCGCGACGCGCATCGGCCTCCTTATCAGGGCTGTTGCAAAGTCGTGTGATCTTGTGAACGTGCTGGTCGGCGGGCTGTCTGATGAGAGCCGTGTCGCACGCAACGAAGCTCCGTTGGAGCGAGTGACCTTGCCAAGTCGCTTGCACCCAACGGAGCTTCGATGTGCCGTCAGTCTGCCACGCCCTGTCTTGTGAAGTCCCTGCCTCTGGGCGGCCTCCACGCCCTGCCGGTGACGGAGCGGCTGGTCAGGCTGCCCGACCCGCGACGGCGACGCGGGGTGCGTCACCCGTTCGTGAGCGTGCTGCTGGTCGCCGCCTGTGCGGTGCTGACCGGTGCCCGTTCCTATGCGGCAATAGGACAGTGGGCGGCCGAGGCCCCACAGGAGACGCTTGCCCGGCTCGGCGCCCGCGTGACCAGTGTCTTCGCCGTGCGCATTGCGCCGAGCACCGCGACGATCCGGCGCATGATCAGCGCGGTGTGCCCCGGAGGCCTGGCCGACCTGCTGGGCGGCGATCCCACTGGTGCGGACACGCTCGCCGTGGATGGCAAGGCCGCGCGCGGCTCACGCCACGATTCCGTCGCGGCCGTGCACCTGCTGGCCGCGTTGACCAACACCGGGCAGACCGTCAGTCAGCTGCGGGTACCGGACAAGACCAACGAAATCACCGGCTGCACACGCCTGTTGGCACCGTTCGACCTGCGAGGGATTACGGTGACCGCTGACGCGCTGCACACACAGCGTGAGCACGTCCGCTTCCTCCTGGAGGACAAGAAGGCGCACTTCCTGTTGGTCGTCAAGGGCAACCAGCCCTCGCTGTACAGAACCTTGCGCTCGCTTCCCTGGAAGGACGTCACCGCCCGTCACGCCGAGCGCGACAGCGGACACGGCCGGCGTGAACTGCGGGTGGTCAAGGCGCTGAC
>NZ_JBSGTX010000070.1:0-43499 GCF_053607625.1 Streptomyces sp. NPDC055103 | reverse complement strand
AAGGCGCCACATGGTCGTCGATGAACACGTACAGTGCCGCCAGAAGGGCGTCCAGGTTTGTCTTCACACACTGACCAACGGGCGCCCTTCGCCATAGTCGCGACCAGCACGAACATCGGACTCATTCATCTAGGTTGTTCGTCACACAACGATCTTGGACGCCCTGTCTGCGTTCCCGAACGCATCGTCAACATTCGGAATGACTCGTCTAGGGGGTGTTTCGAACTAGGAGGGACCCACGACGTACGGAGGACGTGCGGCGGGGCGCCGGGCGAACGGCTCCCCGCTTCCGTCCGTGCCGCCTACCCCCGTGTCGCCGCCGCGAGGCGGGTGGCCAGCTCGTCCACGTAGCCGTGGAGGACGGGCGGGCCGTGGATCGTGAAGGGCGCGTCGACCAGGGCCAGGCGGAGCGCCAGCCACTCGACGGAGTCGGCGGAGCGGGTGCGCAGGCGGCAGGTCGTCGGGCCCGTCGCCGTCGGGACCAGGTGGGACGGCAGCCGGGCCGTCACGAAGTCGGCCGGGGCGTCGAAGCTGACGTCGAGCTCCAGCTCGGCCTTGGCCCGGGACATCGAGCGGAGCAGCAGCTGGGCCGCGTCGCCGACCGGGAGCTCGCGCGGGGCGAAGCGGGCGCCCGTCGCGAGCGGGTCGCTCACCCGGTCCACCCGGAAGGTCCGCCAGTCGTCGCGGTCCAGGTCGTACGCGACGAGGTACCAGCGGCGCCCGGTCGACACCAGCCGATACGGCTCGACCAGCCGTTTCGACTCGGCGCCGTCCGCCGCCCGGTAGCCGAAGCGCAGCTTCTCCCGCCCCGTGACCGTGCCCGCGAGTGTCGTCAGGGTGGCGGGCGCGACCGTGGCGCCGTCGCCCCTGGTCAGAGGGAGCGTCGCGTTCTGGAGGGTGGAGACCCGGTGGCGGAGCCGCGCGGGCAGGACCTGCTCCAGCTTCGCCAGGGCCCGTACGGACGCCTCCTCGATGCCTTCGATGGCGTGTCCGGCGCCCGCGCGCAGGCCGACGGCGATCGCGACGGCCTCCTCGTCGTCGAGGAGGAGCGGCGGCATGGCCGTACCCGCGACGAGGCGGTAGCCGCCGACCGCGCCGAGGGTGGCCTCGACGGGATAGCCGAGGTCACGGAGCCGGTCGATGTCCCTGCGGATGGTGCGCGGGGAGACCGAGAGCCGCTCGGCGAGCTCGCTTCCGGGCCACTCGCGCGGGGTCTGGAGCAGCGAGAGCAGATTCAGGAGTCGTGCCGGGGTGTCCGTCATGTCTTCCAGGATGAGGCTCATCTAGGACATGTACTGGCCTAGATGACTTCTATCTTCTTCGTATGAGTTCACACGAAGCCGTCACGGATGCGGCCCCCCAGGACACGAGCGACAAGAGGCGGTGGATCGCCCTCGCCATCGTGATGACGGCCGCCTTCATGGATCTGGTCGACGCCACGATCGTCAACATCGCGATCCCCAGCATCGAGAACGACCTCGGTGCCTCCTCCGGGGCCATCCAGTGGATCACCGCCGGTTACGCCCTCGCCTTCGCGACCGGGCTGATCACCGGCGGCCGGCTCGGTGACATCTACGGCCGCAAGCGGCTCTTCCTCATCGGCACCGCCGCCTTCACTCTCGCCTCCGCGCTCTGCGGCGTCGCCGCCAACTCGGAGATGCTGGTCGCCTCCCGCCTCCTCCAGGGCGCGGCGGCGGCGATGATGGTGCCGCAGGTCCTCTCGATCATCCACGTCACCTTCCCCGCGCACGAGCGCGGAAAGGTCTTCGGCATGTTCGGCGCGATCATCGGCCTCGGCGCCGTCTCGGGTCCGCTGCTCGGCGCGCTGCTCACGGAGTGGAACATCGCCGGTCTGGAGTGGCGCCCGATCTTCCTGATCAATCTGCCGGTCGGCATCGCGGGCCTGATCCTGGGCCGGAAGTTCATCACCGAGTCGAAGGCGCCGAAGGCGCTGCGCCTCGACATCGTCGGCATGCTCCTGGTGGCGGCGGCGCTGCTGATGCTGATCTACCCGCTGACGCGTGGACGTGAGCTGCAGTGGCCGCTGTGGGGCCACCTGATGATGATCGGCAGCCTGTTCGTGTTCGCCGCGTTCATCGCGTACGAGAAGTACAAGGCGAAGAAGGACGGTTCGCCGCTCGTCGAGCTGTCGCTGTTCAAGGTGAAGAGCTTCGCCGCCGGCATCGCCGTGCAGCTGACCTTCGGTGTGGTCCTCGGCATCTTCTTCCTGGTCTGGACGCTGTACATGCAGATCGGCCTCGGCTGGAGCGCCCTGAAGGCGGGTCTCACCGGTGTGCCGTTCTCGATCGCCGTCTCCGTGGCCGCCGGTCTTTCGGTGCAGAAGCTGGTGCCGCGCTTCGGCCGCAAGGTGCTCCAGGCGGGTGCGCTCACGATGATCGCGGGCGTCCTGCTCTACTTCTTCGTGGCGGGCCGGTACGGGACCGGGATCGAGTCCTGGCAGATGATCCCGCCGCTGGTGGTCATGGGTCTGGGCATGGGCCTGATCGTGGCCCCGCTGACGGACGCGGTCCTCTCCGAGGTGCCGCGTGAGCACGCGGGCTCGGCGTCGGGCCTGATCAACACGACGGGCCAGATGGGCAACGCGCTCGGGCTCGGCCTGGTGTCCGTGGTCTTCTTCGGCGTGGTCGACGACTGGAACCTCGCGAAGGCTCCGGCCGAGGTGGGCGCGGCGTTCACGGACGCCTTCCAGAACTCGCTGGGCTGGGCGGCGGGTGTGCTCGCCGCGATCTTCCTGGTGATGTTCGCGCTGCCGGCGAAGCCGAAGCAGCACCTGGAGGGCGGCGAGGACGAGGACGTTCCGGCGGCCGTGGAGAAGGAGCCGGTGCTGACGCACTGAGTTCCTGGCGAGCGGGAAGGGGCGGTGCGCATCGCGATGCGCACCGCCCCTTCGTCATGTCACCTGTCGGTCATGTCACCTGTCGGTCATGTCGCTGTCGGGCATGTTGCCTGTCCTCAGGGGGACTTCAGTTCCGGGGGGCGAGGTTGCGGGACGCGCCGGGAGGCAGGGCCCGTGCGAACTTGTTCGCGCGGAGTGCCGCCGGGGTGGGTGTCGTCTGCTGAACCCAGGGTTGGTTCCAGATGAAGTCGGTGCCGGTGGTGTCGCCCACCGTCTGCCACACCTCCCCGGTCGTGGTCACGATCTTGACGTACGCCGTGTTGCCCTGGCTGTCGTAGGAGACGCCGCAGGCGCCGGCGGGGAAGTCGGGGTTCGCGGGGTCCGTCATGGTCGCGACCGCGTTGCTGAGGTCCTGCCAGACGATCGTCCCGCCTGCCGAGGGCGCCCTTCCGACGTAGACCCTGCCGCCGGTGAGCACGGCCTGCTGGTCCTGGGTGGCGGAGGGAGCGTAGAGGTCGATGTCGGAGCAGGGGCCGGTGGGCCCGGTGGCGCCTGTGGCGCCTGTCGCACCGGTGGCTCCGGTGGCTCCGGTTTCGCCTGTGGCGCCGGTCTCGCCGGTGGCTCCCGTGGCTCCGGTGGCTCCGGTGGCGCCCGTGGCGCCCGTCTCGCCGGTGGCTCCCGTGGCGCCCGTAGCGCCCGTCTCGCCGGTGGCTCCCGTGGCGCCCGTAGCGCCGGTCTCACCCGTGGCGCCCGTGGCTCCGGTGGCTCCGGTTTCGCCTGTGGCGCCGGTCTCGCCGGTGGCTCCCGTGGCTCCCGTGGCTCCGGTGGCGCCCGTGGCGCCCGTCTCGCCGGTGGCTCCCGTGGCGCCCGTAGCGCCGGTCTCACCCGTGGCGCCCGTCTCGCCGGTGGCTCCCGTGGCTCCGGTCGCGCCCGTCGCGCCCGTGTCTCCCGTCGGGCCGGGCGGGCCGGGCGGGCCGGTTGGGCCGGTCGGGCCTGTGGGGCCGACCTTGCAGTCGCCGTCGCCGCCGTTCGGGGCCGCCGGCAGGGCGCGGGACTGGTGGTCCTCGACCAGGGGGCGGATCTCGTGGTCCAGGAACCCCTGGAGGTCACCGGTGGCCGGCGGGCCGGCCAGGTCCGCGCTGCGAGGGCCGTTCTGCTCCCACGGCGGGGGGCCGTCCTGCTGCTCCCACGGCGGCGGTCCGTCCTGGTGCTGCTCCCAGGGCGGAGGGCCGTCCTCGTGGTGCGGCGGCGGTCCGTCCGGGTGCTGCGGGGGCCGCTCCTCGCAGTGGTCGCCCGTCGACGGGCCCGCCGTCGTCCTCTCCGGGGAGTCCCAGGCGGCGGCGGCCGCCGGTGAGGCGAAGCCCGTGAGGACGAGTGCGACGGAGGCGAGGGCCCCGCCGACGACCCAGGGGCGTCGTCGGGGCAGGGGACCGAGCGGGGACCTGGTCCTGGCATCAGGACGCATGCATGCTCCTTCTTCCACCGGCCGCGCGGCGGCCGGTCCGAGTGATCTCCGGGAAGCTCGTTCGCGCTTCCTGGTCGGATCATCGGATCGCGCATGGGAAGGCTTGACGGTCTCGCGGCACTCCCAACGCCATGGCGTATCGCTGCTAGCCGGATGGATGCGTACACGAAGGCGAATTTCGAACCGCCCGTCGGCGTGCCGACATCGCCCCCTCCGTGGGCGCCCGTAGGGTCGCCCACCCCCCGACAGCTCTCCCGCCCCCACCGGAAGTGGTGTTGCCGTGCAGCCGTCCATCTGCCTGTGCATGATCGTCAAGAACGAGGCCAAGGTCATCGAGCGCTGCCTCGCCTCCGTCCGAGGTCTCGTGGACACCTGGGTCATCTCCGACACCGGTTCCACCGACGGGACCCAGGAGCTGATCCGCACCGCCCTCGCCGGCGTCCCCGGCGAGCTGCGGGAGGAGCCGTGGGTGAACTTCGGCCACAACCGCAGCGCGAACATCGCGCTGGCCCGTGGCCGCGCCGACTACCTCCTGCTCCTCGACGCCGACCACGTCCTGCGGCAGGACGGCCCGCTGCCCGTCCTCACCGAGGACGCGTACATGATCCGCCACGAGGGATCCCTGGAGTACCGCATCAAGCGGCTGGTCAGGGGCGATCTGCCCTGGCGGTACGAGGGGGTCACCCACGAGTACCTGACGGCCGACCGGGACCACGGGCAGCGGAACCTGGACGCCCTGGTCATCGAGGACTACGCCGACGGCGGGTCACGCCACGACAAGTTCGAGCGGGACGCCCGTCTCCTGGGCGCCGAGCTCGACCGGGACCCGGCCAACCCCCGTACGGTCTTCTACCTCGCCCAGACGCTGCGCGACATGGGCCGCACCGACGAGGCCGTCCCGCTCTACGAGCGGCGCGCGGCCATGGGCGGCTGGGGCGAGGAGGTCTACTACTCCCTCCTCCAGTCCGGCGTCCTCCGGGCGGAGTCCGGCGACTGGCCGTCCGCGATGGACGCCCTCTCGCGGGCCTGGGAGTCGCGGCCGGAGCGGCTCGAAGCCTGTTACGAGCTGGTGGCGCGCCTGCGGAAGCTGCGCCGGTACCGGGCGGCCCACGCCGTCGTCTCCGCCGTCCTGGACGGGAGGCAGCCGGACGACCTGCTGTTCATGCAGCCGTGGGTGTACCGGTACGGGCTGCTCTTCGAGTACTCGATCACCGCGTACTGGACGGGTGACCACGCCGCCTCGCTCGCCGCCTGCGACCGGCTGCTCGCGCTGCCGGAGCTGCCCCCGGCGTACCGCGAACAGACCCGCGCCAATCGCGCGTTTGCCGTGGGGAAGCTGGCGGAGGCCGGTGTGGACGTCCCCGACCCCGCCCCCGACCCCGCGCTCGTCTGAAGCGGAGCCGGGGTCTGGGGTCGGGGCCGAGGCCGGGGTGCGGGGCCTGGGTGCGGGTGTCAGCGGACCCGCGCGCGGGTCTCCATCGCCGCGCGGGCCGAGCGCTCGTCCTCGTACACCTCGCACATGTGCCGGCCGTCCGGGGTCGCCGTGTGCTCGATCTCCCAGAGGCTGATCTCGCTGCCGTCGAGCAGCAGGAACTGGTGCTCGTAGAGGGTGAAGCCGGCGTCCCGGCCCCCCTCCACCGCGCACTGCCGCCCGAAGGCCTGTGTGATGTGGTGCGCGAAGGCCAGGCGGAGCCGCCGGGCCGTCCGCTCGCCCGGCCGGTCCGCGTTCTCCGCGCGCCGCAGGACGCGGCGCGCGTGGTCGGCGGAGTTGTCCGGCACGTACATCCGGGGCTGGGCCGGTATGGGGCGGGCGAGCAGGGCGCTCAGGAGCGCCATGTCCTCGTCGTCGTCGCTGTCGAGGGCGCGGCCGTCGGCGCGCTCCACGCTCCAGCCGGGCAGCGGACCGGCCGGCAGTCGCGAGGCCGCGAGCCGGGCCTCCGACTCCTCCGCGTACAGCTCGTGCTGGTCGGTGCCGTCCCGGCCGGTGTTGTGCGTGAGCTCCCACAGGCTGAGCGCGCTGCCGTCGGCGAGCAGATACGTGTGGCGGTAGGTGGTCCGGTGCAGCGACGCGCTGTGGTGCGAGGAGTGCAGCGCGGTGGAGTGGGCGAGCGCCGTGCCGAGGCGCTCGACGGTGGAGTCGGGCAGGTCGAAGGAGTTGAGCGCCCTGCCGAGAAGCCGCTCAAGGTGCGTCTCGGTCGTCTCGTACGGATCGTGAGGATCCTGCGGATCGTTCAAGAGGGTCTCCAGGCCGTCGCCGCATGTCACTTGATGCTTGCTAAACGTAGTCCCTGGGGCTGACATCGTGTCCGGGGTTCAGCAAAACGAAGGGCGCGCACGGGAAGTTCCCGCCGCGTTATTCGTCAACTCCCTTGTGGTTACCGGGAGTACGGGGAGTGGGGGAGGGCTGGGCGGTCAGGCCGGGGTCGCCTCGGGCGGCGCTCCACCGGACAGGCCGCCGGACTGGTCGCCGGAATGGTCTTCGGACAGTTCGCCGTACAGCTCGCCGTACGAGGGGAAGTCCCCGCCCGGGCCGCGCCGCCCGCCCGGGGCCGCGAGCAGCGCCCGGACGATCGCCTGGGTCACCAGGTCCGCGCCGGCCGCCAGGATCTCGTTCAGGGCGAGCGGACCGGGCTCCTCCGGCAGCTCCCGCCGCCCGGTGGCGAGCGCGAAGACCGTGTCCCCGTCGTTCATCAGGTGCACCGGACGCACCGCGCGCGCGATGCCGTCATGCGCCGTGCCCGCGACCTTCTGCGCCTGCGCGCGCGTGAGGACCGCGTCCGTGGCGACGACGGCGAGCGTCGTGTTCAGCGAGGGAGGGGCGCTCGCCGCCCGGGCCTCCGCGAGCCGCCGTAGCGCCGCCTCGTGCACCTCCTCCGCCGGGAAGTCGGGACCGCGCCTGCCGCCCTCGAACCAGCTGCCGTACGGCACGCCCGTCGCCGGGTCGACGGCCGAACCGACCGCGTTCACCACGACCAGGACGCCGACCGTGATCCCCGACTCCAGGACCGTGCTCGCCGTCCCCACCCCGCCCCGCAGCCCGCCGACGACGGCCCCGGTGCCCGCGCCGACCGCGCCCGTCTCCACGCGCGCGTGGTCCCCGCTCGCATCGGCGGCCTCCACCGCGGCGCGTCCCGTCGACGCGTCCGGCCTGGCCGAGAAGTCGCCGCCGCGTCCCAGGTCGAAGACGCACGCGGCGGGCACCACCGGCACCACATGGGACGGGTCGGGGCCCACCCGCACGCCGCGGTGGTGCTCCTCCAGCCAGGCCATGACCCCGCCGGCCGAGTCCAGGCCGTACGCGCTGCCGCCGGTCAGGACGAGCGCGTCGATCCGCTGGACGACGTTCCGGGGGTCGAGCGCGTCGGTCTCCCGCGTGCCCGGCCCGCCGCCCCGTACGTCCACGGCCGCGACGGCCCCGCCCGCCGGGGCCAGGACGACCGTGGTCCCGCTCAGCGCCCCGGGCCCGGCCACGCGCGCGTGCCCCACGCGCACCCCGCTCACATCGGTGATCGCGTCCATGGCGACGCGCACGTCCCGTCCGGCCCCGGCCGTCTCCTCAGGCTGCTGTGTCATGTCCTTTGCCTACCACGCGGCTTGACGCGACGCCGGTCGGTCCACGAGGAGCGCGCCGACCTCCCCCACGAGGGCGGCGAGCGCCGCCCCGACGACCGGCCGCGCGGTGTCGACGACCACGCCGGGCCCTCCGAGCCCCAGCGGACCCGGGTGGGCCGCCCAGGCGGCGACCCGCTCGTCGAGCTGCTCGGCGCTGAGCTCCCGGTCGAGGTGGCCGGGGTGGCGCTCGCGCGCCCGGAACCGTTCGGCGGCGAGCGCGGTCGCGCAGGCGCAGTGCACCTCGACGAGCCGGGCGCCGAGTGCCCGGAGCCGGGCGGGGGCGGTGTCGCGGTGCCACCAGTTCACGAGCACGGCGCGCCCGGCGTCGGCGGCGAGCGCGTACAGGGCGTCGTCGGCCGCCCGGCTCAGCCGGTGGCGCCAGGCCTGGTCGCCGATGCCGAGGGAGTCGTACAGCGACTCCAGGATCACGTCCTTGTCGATGACGGGGAGGTCCAGGCGCGGGGCGAGGGCGCGGGCCAGGGTGCTCTTGCCTCCGGCGGGGAGGCCGGAGACCACGACGAAGGCGCTGTCGGTCATGCCGTCACCCTGTCATCGCCTCAGCCTGTCATCCCCGAGCCCCCTCGCCCGTGCGGGTCGCCGGGTTCCGGGCGGTCAGTGTCACCCCGGTCGCGACCGTGGCCGCCGCGACGAGGCCGGCGGCGAGGACCGCCCAGCGGCCCGCGAACGTACACATCAGGATC
Source organism: Streptomyces sp. NPDC055103 (assembly GCF_053607625.1). Classification (NCBI taxonomy): domain Bacteria; kingdom Bacillati; phylum Actinomycetota; class Actinomycetes; order Kitasatosporales; family Streptomycetaceae; genus Streptomyces; species Streptomyces sp. NPDC055103. Next base: position 34,864 of record NZ_JBSGTX010000070.1, on the reverse strand, counting down.
GCGAACGACGCCACGGGCAGCACCATTTGCTGGGCGATGCCGATCTTGAAGTAGCGGGCGTGGAGCAGCCAGACGGAGAGCAGGAACACCGCCGAGGGGATCGTCACGGCGGCGGACGCGGCGAGCGTGGAGATATGGGCCTCGCCCACCGCCTGCTCGACGGCGATCTCCAGGCCCGCGCCGACGGCGGCGGCCGAGGCGAAGATGACGTAGTGGCCGTAGCCCCACAGGAAGCCCTGACGGCTGGAGGTCAGCCGGTCGTGGGCGGGCACGACGAAGTAGATCCACCAGGCGGCGAAGACGAGGAGCAGACCGCCCACGGCGATCGGCAGGAGCTCGCCGAGGGCGTCGTTCTCGACGACGCCGGACTTCACGGCGACGGTCGCGGCGGCGACGGTCTCGCCGAGCACGATGATGGTGAACAGGCCGTACCGCTCGGCGATGTGGTGCGGGTGCCAGGTGCTGGGGGCGTCCTTCTCCGCGTACAAGGGCACGGCCATCTCGGCGAGCGCCATGACGAGGAAGATCCAGCCGCGGGCGGGCTCGGGGGCGAGGACGAGCGCGAGCCAGCCGATCTGGACGGCGACGACCCCGCCCGCGTACCGCCGGCACATCGTCCGCTCGGCGGGGTCGGTGGCGTGGTGGCCGGCGCGCAGCCACTGGAAGGCGAGCGCGAGCCGCATGACGACGTAGCCGAGGTAGACGACGAGGAAGTCGTGCTCCTGGAAGGCGCGCGAGACGCCTGCGGCGAGGACGAGGACGCCGGCGATCTGGACGAGCGTGACGACGCGGTAGAGGACGTCGTCGTTGTCGTAGGCCGAGGCGAACCAGGTGAAGTTCATCCACGCCCACCAGATGGCGAAGAAGACCATCGCGTAGTTGAGGATCCCCTCGCCGGTGTGGTTCTCGGCGACCGCGTGCACGAGCTCGGCGCCGGCCTGCGCGACGGCGACGACGAAGCACAGGTCGAAGAAGAGTTCCAGGGGGGTGGCGGCGCGGTGCGACTCCTCGCGGGAGCGGGCGGCAAGAGGCAGGAACGGTTGTGTCATGTACCCCAGGACATCAGAGTGATTGGCGAGCCTCGCCACATGGCACGCGGTACGGGCGCGGCTCCCGCTCCCTCGCGCGCGCACCGCGCCACCACCAGCCCGGCCAGGCGCGGATGGTCGGCGAGCGGTTCCCCGACCGCCGCAGGAGCGTGCCCAGCTGCCGGACCGCCGTGAGCGTGCCGTCGTTGCCGCCGGGCCGGGAGGAGCCGGCCCCGGCGACGACGACCGCGTCGGCGGGGCCGTCGGCCGTCCGCTCGGCGGCGCGCAGCCGGTCGTACAGGGCGAGGGCCACCGCGTGCTCGCCGCTCAGCCCGCGCGTGACCGTGCAGTCGAAGTGGCGGGCGACGGCCGGGATGTCGACGGTGCGGTGATAGCCGTCGCCGAGGAGCAGCGGGACGAGGGACCCGTTCTCGGGGGCCGACGCCATCGCGAACGGGATCACGGGCAGCCGTGACGGGGTGCCGGTGGTGGCGTCCCCGATGCACAAGCAGGAGTTCGACCTGCGGACCGGGGTCTGCCTCGACGACCCGGAGGTGTCCCTCCCGGTCCTTCCGGTGCCCACGACCTGACCGGGAGCCCGGTCCTTCCGGTGCCTACGACCCGAGCGGGAGGGGACCTACGCCCGCCCGTCCGGCGACCAACGGCACTCACCTCCCCTTATGCCGGGGCGCAGCCTGGAAGAGCAAGGAAGGTCTGCGAAAAGGCAGGGAAGCGCCATGAGTTCCGTACTCCAGTCCCAGGACCAGGGCAGCAGAAGGACGGGCGGGCCGACTCCGTCGTACGACACGGAGCAGTACCGCCCCGGCAGGCCGATCGCCGACTGGGAGCCCGAGAACGAGCTCTTCTGGAAGTCCATCGGCAAGAAGGTCGCCACCCGCAACCTGTGGATCGCGGTCCCGGCGCTGCTCGTCGCCTTCGTCGTCTGGCAGGTCTGGTCGGTCACCGCGACCAACCTCAAGGACGTCGGCTTCGGCTTCTCCACCTCGCAGCTGTTCTGGCTGACGGCCATCCCCGGTCTGACCGGCGGCACGGCCCGGATCCTCTACACGTTCCTCGGCCCGATGGTCGGCCAGCGCCGCTTCACCGCGCTGTCGACGGTCGTCCTGATCGTCCCGCTGATCTGGCTCGGCATCGCCATCCAGGATCCGACGACCCCGTACGGCGTGATGGTCGCCATCGCCGCGCTCTGCGGCATCGGCGGCGCGAACTTCGCCTCCTCCCTCGCCAACATCGGCTTCTTCTTCCCCAAGGCGAAGAAGGGCAGCGCGACCGGCATCAACGGCGGTCTCGGCAACCTCGGCGTCTCCGTCGTCCAGCTCCTCACCCCGATCGTCATCACCTGGTCGACCATCGCGATCGGCTCCGCCCAGCACAAGGCCGACGGAACCCCCGTCTACCTGCAGAACGCCGCGTTCCTCTGGGTCCCGATCCTGCTGATCCTGGCCGCCGTCGCCTGGTTCGGACAGAACGACCTCACGGTGGCCTCGACCCCCTTCAGCCAGCAGAAGATCATCTTCAAGCGCAAGCACAACTGGCTGATGACCTGGCTGTACGTCGGCACCTTCGGCTCCTTCATCGGCTTCGCCGCCGCCCTGCCGATGCTGATCAAGACCACGTTCCCGGACTACTCCGTCGCCACCTACGCCTGGATGGGCCCGGCCGTCGGCGCCCTCGCCCGCTGGGGCGGCGGCTGGATCGCCGACAAGTGGGGCGGCGCCCGGGTCACGATCCTGTCCTTCGTGGGCATGGCCGTCTCCATCGTCGGCGTGATCAACTTCCTGCCCTCGGGCAGTGACGGCGGCTCCTTCCACGGCTTCTTCCTCTGCTTCCTCGCCGCGTTCTTCTTCTCCGGAATCGGCAACGGTTCGACCTTCCGGCAGATCCCGGTCATCTTCCGCGGCACCCACCTCAAGGGCCTTGAGGAAGGCACCCCGGAATACACCAGGGCGCTGAAGCAGGCGGAAATGGAGTCGGGTGCCGTCACCGGATTCACCTCGGCCATCGCCGCCTACGGATTCTTCTTCATCCCGGCCCTCTTCGGTTCGGTGGCCGTGACCAGCGCGATGTGGGGATTCGTCGCCTTCTACCTCAGCTGCACGGTCGTGACCTGGTGGTTCTACGCCCGCAAGAGCGCCGAGGCGCCCAGCTGAGCCCATCCCCGAACCCCTCCCTCCACCCCTCCCTCCACCCTCTCGGAAGGTCCCGCCACGGCGGGGCCTTCCGGCGTACTCGGACCAGGACCAAAGCCCGTCGACCGGTGACCAATGCCGACCGGAACGATCGATCGGAAGGAGTGAAATGGAGGTAGGCAACGACGCGATCGAATGAAGCGAAGAGGGCGGTGTGGGCAGTGACTGCGACCCCTGCTGAAGCAACGGCAATGATGAACGAGCAGGCCTGGAACGGCTTCAAGGGCGGGCTCTGGCGCGACGCCGTCGACGTCCGCGACTTCATCCAGCAGAACTACACGCCGTACGAGGGCGACGACTCCTTCCTGGCCGGCCCCACCGAGCGGACCACCGCCGTGTGGAAGGCCATCACGGACAAGTTCCCCGAGGAGCGCGCCAAGGGCGTCCTCGACGTCTCGTACGACATCCCCTCCACCATCACCGCCCACGCCCCCGGCTGGATCGACCGCGACAAGGACCTGATCGTCGGCCTCCAGACCGACGCCCCGCTGAAGCGCGCGATCATGCCGTACGGCGGCTGGCGCATGGTCGCCGGCGCCCTGGAGACCTACGGTTACCCGGTCTCCGAGGAGCTCGAGAAGGTCTTCACCGAGTACCGCAAGACCCACAACGCCGGCGTCTTCGACGCGTACACCCCCGAGATCCGCGCCGCCCGCAAGGCCGGCATCGTCACCGGCCTCCCCGACGCGTACGGCCGCGGCCGCATCATCGGCGACTACCGCCGCGTCGCGCTCTACGGCGTCGACCGTCTCATCGCGGTGAAGAAGGAGGAGAAGGAGGGGCTCAACGCCCTCCCCGCCGGAAACCGCTCCCTTGAGGAGACGATCCGCCTCCGCGAGGAGCTCTCCGAGCAGATCCGCGCCCTCGGCGAACTCAAGGCAATGGCCGCCTCCTACGGCTACGACATCTCCGGAGCCGCCGCCAACGGTCACGAGGCGATCCAGTGGCTGTACTTCGCCTACCTCGCCGCCGTGAAGGAGCAGAACGGCGCCGCGATGTCCCTGGGCCGGACGTCCACCTTCCTCGACGTCTACCTCCAGCGCGACATCGAGGAGGGCCTCCTCACCGAGGAGCAGGCCCAGGAGCTCGTCGACGACTTCATCATCAAGCTCCGTATCGTCCGCTTCCTGCGCACCCCCGAGTACGACGAGCTGTTCTCCGGCGACCCCACCTGGGTCACCGAGTCCATCGCCGGCATGGGCGAGGACGGTCGCCCGCTGGTCACCAGGACCTCCTTCCGCTACCTCCAGACCCTCTACAACCTCGGCCCGGCCCCCGAGCCCAACATGACCGTCTTCTGGTCGCCGCGACTCCCGCAGGGCTTCAAGGAGTTCTGCGCCAAGGTCTCCATCGACACCTCCTCCGTGCAGTACGAGTCGGACGAGCTGATGCGCCCGCGCTTCGGCGACGACACCGCCATCGCCTGCTGCGTCTCCGCGATGCCCGTCGGCAAGCAGATGCAGTTCTTCGGCGCCCGCGTGAACCTCGCCAAGACCCTCCTCTACGCGATCAACGGCGGCCGCGACGAGAAGTCCGGCGCCCAGGTCGGCCCGTCCACCGGGGCCCTGACCTCCGAGGTCCTCGACTACGACGAGGTCATGGCCAAGTTCGACGAGCAGATGGAGTGGCTCGCGAGCGTCTACGTCCACGCCCTGAACGTCATCCACTACATGCACGACCGGTACGCCTACGAGCGCATCGAGATGGCGCTCCACGACCGCGACGTGCGCCGCACCATGGCCTGCGGCATCGCCGGCCTCTCCGTCGCCGCCGACTCCCTCGCCGCCGTCAAGTACGCCAAGGTCACCCCGGTCCGGGACGAGACCGGTCTCGCCACCGACTACGTGATCGACGGCGACTACCCGGCGTACGGCAACAACGACGAGCGCGTCGACGGGATCGCGGTGCGGCTGGTCGAGGAGTTCATGCGGAAGGTGCGCAAGCACCCGACGTACCGCGACGCCGAGCACACCCAGTCCGTCCTGACCATCACCTCCAACGTCGTCTACGGCAAGAAGACCGGCAACACCCCCGACGGGCGCCGCGCCGGCGAGCCCTTCTCCCCGGGCGCCAACCCGATGAACGGCCGCGACACCCACGGCTACGTGGCCTCGGCACTCTCCGTCGCCAAGCTCCCGTACGAGGACGCCGAGGACGGCATCTCGCTCACCAACACCGTCACCCCCGACGGCCTGGGCCGCACTCCCGAGGAGCGGATCAAGAACCTCGCGGGCGTCCTCGACGGCTACATGGCGAGCGACGGCTTCCACATGAACGTCAACGTCCTCAACCGCGACGTGCTGTTGGACGCCATGGAGCACCCGGAGAACTACCCGCAGCTGACCATCCGGGTCTCCGGATACGCGGTCAACTTCGTCCGGCTCACCCGCGACCAGCAGCTCGACGTGCTGAACCGCACCTTCCACGGCTCGCTGTAGCCCCCCGGGCACGACCCGGGGCCGGTGGCCCTCACCCCCGGCCCCGGGTCGCGCCCCCCTCCGACACCCTCCCTAGGAGGCCCCTGCCATGACCAGCCTCACCGTCGGACCCGCCACCCCGGCCGCCGCGGCGACCCAGCGGCCCTCCGAGGGCTCGGTCCACTCCTGGGACCTGTCCACCGGCGTCGACGGACCCGGCACCCGCTTCGTCACCTTCCTCTCCGGCTGCCCCCTCACCTGTCTCTACTGCCACAACCCCGACACCTGGCGGATGCGCAACGGCACGGGGGTACCTCCCAGCGGTAGCCGGGGGAGCACCTCCGCCGACGACGTGATCGCCGAGGCGGGCAAGTACGTCCGCTTCATCGCCGCCTCCGGCGGCGGGGCGACCGTCTCGGGTGGGGAGCCCCTCCTCCAGCCCGTCTTCACCGGCGAGCTCCTGCACCGGATGAAGCACGAGCTCGGCCTCCACACTGCCCTCGACACCTCGGGCTTCCTCGGCGTCCGCGCCACCGACGCCCTGCTGCGGGACACCGATCTGGTCCTGCTCGACATCAAGTCCTGGGACCCGGACACGTACAAGAAGGTCACCGGGCGGCCGCTGCGGCCGACCCTGGACTTCGCCCGGCGCCTCGCCGACCTCGGCCAGGAGGTCCACGTCCGCTTCGTGCTCGTCCCGGGGCTCACCGACTCCCCCGACAACGTCGAGGGAGTCGCCGCCTTCGCCGCCGGCCTCGGCAACGTCTCCCGCGTGGACATCCTCCCCTTCCACAAGCTCGGCGAAGCGAAGTGGCAAGCACTCGCCAAGCCGTTCACCCTGCACGACACCCCGTCCCCGACGCCCGAGCAGGTCGCCGAGGCCCGTGAGGTCTTCCTCTCCCACGGCCTGCACGCCGTCTGAGGGACGTGCTCACCCCGCTGCCTCGCAAAACAGGACGAAACGGTACGTACGCCCTTACCGTGGCCGCGTGACCGAGCCACCGCAGACAGCCGAGCCGCCCCTCCCACCGGCCGAGCCCACCGCCGGGCCCACCGCCGGGCCCGCGCCGCGGACGCCCGCCGCCGTGCGCCGCCGCGCGGCCCTGACGGGCACCGTCGTCTCCGTGCTCCTGATCCTCGCGATCGTCTTCGGCAGCCGTCTCCTCCGCGACTTCGACTCGGCCCTCCTCCCGTACGCCGTCGCGACCGTCTTCCTCGCCTTCGGTGTCGCCTACCGGTACACCGTCTGGGTCTCCGCCCCCGGCGCCCGACGCCTCTTCCGGCAGGGCTGGCGGTCCTTCTCCTCCGCCGCGAACTTCCGCAAGGCACCCACCGCCCTGCCCCGGATGATCGCCACCTACCTCGGCTTCCAGAAGTTCCTCGGCGCCCGCTCCCACGCCCGCTGGGCCGCCCACCAACTCGTCTTCTGGGGCTGTCTGCTGGCCGCCGCCATCACCTTCCCCCTCACCTGGGGCTGGTTCACCTTCACCTCGTCCACCGGATCGGGACCCGGCTACGAGATGCGGATCTGGGGCCTCAAGGTCGTCGGCTTCGACGCCCTCAGCGTCCTCGGCTGGCTCATGTTCCACGGCCTGGACATCGCCGCCGTCCTCGTCATCGCCGGCGCCTCCTACTTCCTCTGGCGCCGCATGAAGGACCGCGGAGCCGTCACCGGCCAGCGGTTCGCCTACGACCTGGTGCCCCTCCTCGCCCTCGTCGTCATCTCCGTGACGGGGCTCCTGCTCACCTTCTCGTCGATCTTCCTGCACGGCGGCGGCTACGAGTTCCTCGCCATCCTCCACATGGTGTCCGTGGTCTTCACCCTCATCTACATCCCCTTCGGGAAGTTCTTCCACATCGTCCAGCGGCCCGCGGCCGTCGGCATGCAGCTCTTCAAATACACGTCCCGTCGCAAGGACGGGGACGAGATCCTCGCCTGCCGCCGCTGCCAGGAACCCATCGACACCGCCCCCTACGTCGAGAACCTCCAGGGCACCATGCGCGACCTCTCCCTGGGCTTCGACGAGTGGGCCGAGTACTGCCCCCGCTGCAAGCGCGTCCTCCGCGGAAACGCCTACCTCGACCACGTGAAGAAGGGCTTCAAATGACGGCCACCGACCCCGTGACCACCCCCGGGCAGCCGGTGCCGCTCGATCCCTCCCTCGCCCCGTCCGGCACCCGTGGCTTCCGCGACGCCGGCGGGATCCCGGCCGACCGCTGGCACGCCGACCAGAACGGCGAGACCCTCGTCCCCACCCACTGCTGCTTCTGCGGCGTCCAGTGCGGCATGTACCTCCGCGTCGACCGCGGCGGCAAGGTCTTCGGCGTCGAGCCCCGCAACCACGACATCAACCGCATGCGGCTCTGCCCCAAGGGCATCAACGCCTACCAGCAGGTCAACCACCCCGACCGGCTCACCGCCCCCCTCATGCGGAGCAACCGCGACGAGGAGTTCCGCGAGGTCAGCTGGGAAGAGGCCCTCGACCACACCGTCGCCGAGATCCGCCGCATCCAGGGCGAGTACGGCAACGACGCCTTCGGTCTCCTCGGCGGCGCCAGCCTCTTCTCCGAGAAGACCTACCTCGTCGGCAAGTTCGCCCGCGTCGCCCTCAAGTCCCGGCACGTCGACTACAACGGCCGTCTCTGCATGGTCTCCGCCGCAGGCGCCAACAAACTCGCCTTCGGTATCGACCGCGCCGGCAACCCCTTCTCCGACATCCTCCTCACCGACTGCCTCCTCATCGCCGGCTCCAACGTCGGCGAGTGCTTCCCCGTCATGACCCAGTACCTGTGGGGAGCCCGCGACCGGGGCGCCACCCTCATCGTCGTCGACCCCCGCGAGACGGCGATCGCCCGCACCGCCGACGTCCACGTCGCGCTCAAGCCCGGCACGGACTCCGCCTTCTTCAACGCCGTCCTGAACGTCGTCGTCGCCGAGGGCCTCACCGACGAGGCCTACCTCGCCGCCCACACCACCGGCTGGGACGAGGTCAAGAAGACCGTCGCCGACTACCCGCCCTCCCGCTCCGCCCGGATCTGCGGCGTACCCGAGGAGCAGATCGTCCAGGTCGCCCGCATGTTCGCCGGCGCGGGCAGGTCCATGGCCTGGCACGCCCGCGGCGTCGAGCACCACTCCCAGGGCGTCGAGAACTGCCTCTCGATCATCAACCTCTGCGTCGCCACCGGGAACATCGGCAAGCCCGGCGCCGGCTACGGCACCATCACCGGCCAGGGCAACGGTCAGGGCGGCCGCGAGCACGGCCAGAAGTCCGACCTCCTGCCCGGCGGCCGCTCCATCACCAACCCCGAGCACCGCCGCCAGATCTGCGAGATCTGGGGCGTCGACGAGGCCGAACTCCCGCTCGCCGGCACCTCCATGATGGAGATGGTCTGGCAGATGCAGCGCCAGGAGATCCGCGGCCTCGTCGGCATCTGCAACAACCCCTTCGTCTCCCTCCCGAACTACGCCACCGTCAAGGACGGATACGACACCCTCGAGTTCCACGCCCAGTTCGACTTCTTCCTCTCCGAGACCGCGGCCAACGCCCACGTCGTCTTCCCCGTCACCGTCTGGGCCGAGGACGAGGGCGTCATGGCCAACGCCGAAGCGCGGGTCGTCAAGCACAACAAGGCCCAGGAACCCCCGGCCGGTGTCCGCACCGACACCTGGGTCATGTGCGAACTGGCCAAACGGCTCGGCGCGGGCGACAAGTTCGACTTCCCGGACTCCCGCTCCGTCTTCGAGGAGCTCCGCGTCGCCTCCGCGGGCACGGTCAACGACTACTACGGCATCACCTACGAGCGCCTGGAGGAGACCGGCGGCATCGCCTGGCCCTGCCCCACCACGGAGCACCCCGGCACCCCGCGTCTCTTCGAGGACGGGACGACCTACCACCCCGACGGCAAGGTCCACATGCAGGTCGTCGAGTGGCACCCGCCGATGGACCCGTACAGCGAGGAGTACCCCCTCTCGCTCACCACCGGCCGGACCGTCGCCCACTTCCTCTCCGGCAACCAGACCCGCCGGCTCGGCGCCCTCGTCGAACAGACGCCCCGCCCCTGGGTCGAGGTCCACCCCTCCCACGGCTTCCGCAACGGCGACCCCGTCCGCGTCGTCACCCGCCGCGGCAGCGAGGTCTTCCCCGCCCTGGTCACCGAGGCCATCCGCCCCGACACCGTCTTCATCCCGTACCACTGGCCCGTCCCCACCGCGGCCAACGCCCTCACCATCGACGCCCTCGACCCCCGCTCCAAGATCCCGGAGTACAAGGTCTGCGCCGCCCGCATCGAGGCCGCCGAACGCGTCGACGAGGTCCCCGCACCGCCCACCGCCCCCGGACAGCAGGCCTACCCGGAGACCCAGGTCTCCCGTCTCGACCCGCTGCCGCCGACCTCCCCCCAGGGCCGCGGCACCGCGGAGAGGAGCTGACCCGCACATGATGGGCCGCACGATCTTCATCGACCCGGGCCGCTGCATCGGCTGCCAGGCCTGCGTCTCCGCCTGCCGCGAGTGCGACTCCCACCGCGGCAAGTCGATGATCCACCTCGACTACCCCGACGAGGGCCACTCCGTCGCCTCCCTTCCCACCGTCTGTATGCACTGCGAGGACCCGGTCGCCCCGTGCGCCGAGGTCTGCCCCGCCGACGCGATCCTCGTGACCGCCGACGGCGTCGTGCAGCAGGCCGACACCACCCGCTGCATCGGCTGCGCCAACTGTGTGAACGCCTGCCCCTTCGGCGTCCCCAAGATCGACCTCCAGGCGAAGCTCCAGATGAAGTGCAACCTCTGCTACGACCGCACCTCCTACGGCCTCGCCCCCATGTGCGCCACGGTCTGCCCCACCGGCGCCCTCTTCTACGGAACGCTCGAAGAGCTCCAGGCCGAGCGCCCCGGCGTCCAGATCGCCGACTCCTTCACCTTCGGCACGACCACCGTCACCACCGGCGTCGCCATGGTCGTCCCCGCCGACAAGGTCCAGTGGCCGGTCCCCGGGGGCCTTCCGGTGGTAGAGATCAACGGGAGGGACGTCCGATGAGCGTCACCGACCCGCAGCCGCCCGCGCCGGACCCCCGCGCGGACGCGGCTCAGGAGGCGCTCCGCGACCGGATCGCCGCCGACTCCCTCACCACCCGCCGCGACTACCTGCGGATCGTCGCCACCGTCTCCGGCGGCCTGGCCGTCGGCGGCGTCGCCGTCGCCTCCGGCATCCTGCACCGCCACGGCGACAGCGAGGGCGCCCCCGAGATCAGGAAGGTCGCCGACCGGATCGAACCGGGGGAGTCGCTCGCCTTCCGCTACCCCGGCGACGAGGACCGGGCCATCGCCGTCCGGATGGACGACGGCACCCTCGCCGGCTACTCCGCCGTCTGCACCCATCTCGCCTGCGCCGTGCTGTGGCGCAAGGAGCGGGGCAGCGAGGGCGAGCTGTACTGCCCCTGCCACGAGGGCGTCTTCGACGCCCGTACGGGAGAGGTCACCGCGGGTCCGCCGCCGAGGGGTCTGCCGAAGGTGCTCCTGGTCGAGCAGGCCGACGGCAGTGTCTGGGCGATCGGCACCGCCCGCTCGGGCGAGAGCGCGGTCGAGGGCTTCTGCCGCCAGAACGGCGACGACCGTCCGGGCTGCCCCGGCTTCGGCGCCGGCGGCCCGGCCGGCCCGAGCGGCCCCGGCGGCCCCGGCCGGAAGACGGCCGAGAGGAGTGAGCGGACATGAGCGAGACCCCGTTCCCACGGGACCCCGGCGCGCCGGAGGCACCAGGGGCGCCGGAACCCCCGCCGCCGCCCGCGTACACCCCCGGCAGTGCCCAGCCGCGCCTGAACCGGCCGGTGCGTGAGCGGTATCCGCAGATCCGGCCCACCAGCGGCTACGGCGACCCGCGGATCCGGCACACCGGTCCGGGTCCGGGAGCCGGTACGGAGCAGGAGCCGGAGCGCTCCTCGAAGCTGTCCGCCCGCCTCGCGCTGGCGCTCACGGCCGTCATCGGCCAGCTCTGGGGGCTGACGATCGTGGTGGACGAGTGGATGGCCGGTGACACCGGCACCGCGTGGTGGGGCGCCGGCTTCCTCGTGCTGTCGTTCCTGGTCGTGCTCGGCATCTGGCTCATCGACCCGAAGGACCGCTGAGCTGAGATCCGCTGAGCTGAGATCCGCTGAGCTGAGATCCGCTGAGCCGGGAGCCGCTGAGCCGGGACCCGCCGAGCTGAGATCCACTGAGCCGAGATCCACTGAGCCGGGACCCGCCGAGCCGGGGCCGGCGGCCGAAGTTCGCTGATCAGCGGGGTAGGGGGCGGGGGAGCGGGCGTACCCTGAAGGTATGAGCACCGCCCCCGCCCACGGACCGCGAGACGCCAAGCAGCCCGGCTCCCGACCCAGCCCCGAGAACACACCGAAGCCGGTCATCGTCTTCGACGATCCGTTGGACCAGCAGTCCGCGGACGACACGGACCGCGGGTGGGGCGAGCGGCCTCCGGCCGGCGGCGGCAGTGCCGCCGACCTCGCGCGCTTCCTCGACGAGAAGCCGCCGCACCACCTCTGATCCCGGCACGCTCCGCCGGTCAGGAGGTGGGGTGCGTCCCCGCGCCGCCGCCGGAGCCCGAACCGGATCCCGTGCCCGCGCCCGTCCCCGTGGAGGGGCCGCGCTGGGAGACGAGGTGGTCGCGGATCTCCTTGAGCACCTCCAGCTCGCTGATCTCCATGGTCTCCGCGACGCCTTCCTTCGCCCTGTCGTGTGCCGCGCGCTTGGCGAGGATCTTGGCCATCGGCAGGACCATCAGGAAGTAGACGACGCCCGCGGTGATGATGAAGCTCAGGACCGCGCTGAGGACCAGGCCCCACTGGAGCTGGACGCCCTGCACCTCGCCGTTGACCACCTGGCAGGTGCCCTTGATGCAGGACGAGTAGCTCTCCAGGTCCTTCGTGCCGAAGGCACCGACGACCGGGTTGATGATGCCCTTGACGACCGAGTTCACGATGTTGGTGAACGCGGCGCCGATCACGACCGCGACCGCCAGGTCGATCACGTTGCCCCGCATCAGGAAGGCTTTGAAGCCTCCGAGCAAGCTTTCCTTCTTCTCGGCCACCGAAGTGCCTTTCGTTCTCGTCATGTGTGCTGTGTGCGGAGCCATTACGCCGTGAACGGCGCAGAGGCGTCCAATCCGTACACACGGAACGGTGACTTGACAGTAGGTCAGTGCGAATCAGCACAGCGTCACCGCCAGTTGGGACGTGACACCGGCACCTGCCAGCGCCGCCGCGGTCGCCCGTGGCACGGACAGGACGACGAGTGCCCCTCCGTCCGAACGAGTCTCGCCCGAGCGGGGAACTTCGGCCACTCGGGCGCCCGTCGCCACCACCCGGGCCTCACCGGCGCCGCCCATCGGGGAGTTGGGCGCGGCGATCACGTCGACCCGGTCGCCGGCGCGCAGCAGCCGCACGGTCTCCGCGTCGGCGATCCGTACCGGCGCGGACACCAGCCGGACCGCGACGGCGGCGGGCGGCCGCGCCCGGGGCGTCACGGCGGCCCCCGGCGGCGAAGCGCCCGAGCGGGAAGCCGTCGTCGTCGCCGCCGTCAGCGCGGCGACCGTCAACGCGAGCAGCACCACCGGCGCGCGCCGCCCCCGGCGCAGCGCCCTGAGCGGTCCGCGCCGCCCTCCCCGGCCGCGTACCGGCTCGAAGGCGGGCACGACGCACTGTGCGGGAACGGAGGGGAGGAAGGAGCTCGTGGTCGTCATCGTGGGGTACCGCCTGTCCTGGTCGGGAGAAGGGCCGAGGAGGGCCACGCCCCACTCTCCCGGCCTCGCCGCGTCCCCGCTCCGGCCTGGGGACCACCCGCCACCTGTGGACAACTCCCCCGCCCACACGGGTGGTTTGAGCAGCCTCCGAAGGCACTCGAAGCCGCTCTACGGCAGCTCGATCCCCAGGTCCCATCCCTCGTGCGCCCGCGTGCACAGGCAGTCCCGGTCGACCGTCGCCGGGAGCGAGCTCACCGCGTCGAACAGCACGTCCCGCAGCCGCCCCACGTTCTCCCCGAACACTCGCAGCACCTCGGTGTGCGAGACGCCGTCGCCGGTCTCCGCGCCCGCGTCCAGGTCCGTGACCAGCGCGAGCGACGTGTAGCAGAGGCCCAGTTCGCGGGCGAGGACGGCCTCGGGATGGCCGGTCATGCCGACGACCGACCAGCCGGCGGCGGCGTGCCACCGGGACTCGGCCCGGGTGGAGAAGCGGGGCCCCTCGACCACGACCATCGTGCCGCCGTCCACCGGTTCCCAGTCCTGCCCCCGGGCGGCCTTGACCGCGACCCGCCGCCCGTCGGGGCAGTACGGGTCGGCGAAGGTCACGTGGACGACGTTCGGTACGGCTCCGTCGGCCCGCCGTTCGCCGTCGAAGTACGTCTGCGCCCGGGTCTTCGTCCGGTCGACGAGCTGGTCAGGTACGACGAGGGTGCCCGGCCCGTACTCCTCGCGGAGCCCGCCGACGGCGCAGGGCCCGAGGACCTGCCGTACGCCCACGGAGCGCAGTGCCCAGAGGTTGGCGCGGTAGTTGATCCCGTGCGGCGGGACGGTGTGGCCCCGGCCGTGACGGGGGAGGAACGCGACCTGCCGGCCGGCGATCGAGCCGAGGAAGAGGGAGTCGCTCGGGCTGCCGTACGGGGTGTCCACGGACACCTCGGTGACGTCCTCCAGGAAGGAGTAGAAGCCCGAGCCGCCGATCACGCCGATGTCCGCGTACGCATCATGGGTCGCCATGGCGATCACCCTAGACGGCGGCCCCGGGAAACACCGAGGGCCCCGTCGCGTACGGCGACGGGGCCCTCGGTGAGGAAAAGGATCAGGCGGCCGAGGTCGAGCTTCCGGCGCTCGACGACGACGAAGAAGACGACGACGAAGACGACGCGGATGCGGTCGAGGACGACGACGCGGCCGGCTTGGCGTCCGAAGAGGACGCCGAGGACGACGGGGTCGAGGACTTCGACGCGGCCGGCGAGCTGCTGGACGACGAGCCGCGGCTGTCGTTCCGGTAGAAGCCGGAGCCCTTGAAGACGATGCCGACGGCCGAGAACACCTTCTTCAGGCGTCCCTTGCAGCTGGGGCATTCGGTCAGCGCGTCATCGGTGAACTTCTGCACCGCCTCGAGGCCTTCGCCGCACTCGGTGCACTGGTACTGGTAGGTCGGCACGTGACTTCCTCCTGGCACTCACACTCATCGAGTGCTAACGACGATCCATACTGACGTATTCCGTGGGATCAGTCCACCGCCACCGGCACGCGGTGACCGATACCACGTGCCGCGACCCGGCTGGTCTCGTGCGGCTTCAGCCGCGACCGGAGGGCGAGGAGCGTGGCCAGGGCGAGGACGGTGCCCGCGGCAGGCACCAGGAACCCGGCGCTCGACCCCTGGGAGTCGGCGAGGCGGCCGGCGATCGTGACGGCCGCGGCCTGGCCGAGCGCGACGGCGCCGGTGAGCCAGGTGAAGGCCTCGGTGCGGGACGACGCCGGGATCAGGGTCTCGACGATCGTGTAGCCGGTGATCAGGGCGGGGGCGATGCACAGACCCACGACCAGGCCCAGGGCGCCGAGGAGGAGCACCGAGTGCGCGGTCCACAGGAGGGAGGCCGCGACCGTGAGGCCGGTGTAGCCGAGGATCAGGCGGCGGCGGGGGCCGGTCTTCCATGCGACGGCGCCCATGGCGAGGCCCGCGAGCATGTTGCCGGCGGCGAAGATCCCGTACAGCAGGCCGTTGGCGCCGGGGTTGCCGATCTCCTCGGTGAAGGCGGTCAGGGAGACCTGCATGCCGCCGAAGACGGCGCCGATGCCGAGGAAGGCGACGATCAGGACGCGGACGCCGGGGATGGAGAGGGCCGAGCGGGCCGGGCCGGCGGCGGTGGCCGCGGAGATCCCGTACGGGGGCTGGGTGGCGCGCTGCGCGGCGAAGAACAGGCCGCCGACGAGGGTGAGGGCGGCCTCGGCGATCAGGCCCGCGGCCGGGTGGATGCCGGTGCACAGGGCGGTCGCGAGGACGGGGCCGACGACGAAGGTGAACTCGTCGGTCACGGACTCGAAGGCCGCGGCCGTCGGCATCAGCGGGGTGCCGTCGAGCTTGGCCGCCCACCGGGCCCGGACCATCGGTCCGACCTGGGGTACGGAGGCGCCGGCGGGCACGGCGGCCAGGAACAGCGCCCACAGCGGGGCGCCGCTCAGGGCGAGGGCCACGAGCAGCGAGACCGAGGCGGTGTGGACGAGGACGCCGGGGATCAGGACGGCGCGCTGACCGAAGCGGTCGGCGAGCTTGCCGCTCTGCGGGGCGAAGACCGCCATGGAGACGCCGGTGACGGCGGCGACCGCGCCCGCGCTGCCGAAGGATCCGGTGGTGTGCTGGACGAGCAGGACGATGCCGATGGTCAGCATCGCGAAGGGCTGCCGGGCGGCGAAGCCGGGGAGCAGGAAGGACAGCGCACCGGGGGTGCGCAGAAGCTGCCCGTAGCCGGGTCGCTTGTCCGAGATGACCGTGGACGCCACGGTCCTGGCCTTTCTGCCGCCTGGTAGCGCGCCCCGGCACGGTGGTGCGGGTGTCGCCGAGAGCTGTCCTCATGCGCGTTACTGCGGTAGATACCGGGCCGGCCCCACTGCGGAGGGGCGCCTCGGCCGCCATACGGTCGCGCCAGCTCTGCGTCAGGCAGAGTTGGTTCGATCAGGTGTGCCTTCATGGTACAGGGAAGAGCGTCTTCCCGCCTGGGAAAACGCTCCCGCACCTGAATTAATGCCTGCGATCAACCGGATGTTTTCTTCTGAGGGCCCCGAGAGCGGTGCCCGTGGCCGGTCCCGTGGCCGCTCCCGCCGCTCCCGTGGCCGCCCGGGAGGTGGAAGCGCGTCGCTGTCTGCGCGTGCGCCCTGGCCTCCGCGGAGCCTCCCGTGCCGAGCCAGCCGGCGAGCTTGCCGCCCTGGCCGACCGCGCGCAGGCGCCGCTCCGTGGCGTCCCGCACCGGGTCGGTCGCGACGACGAGGAGCTCGTCGCCGCGCCGCAGGACGGTCGCCGGACCCGGTACGAAGCTCTTCTCCTCGCGTACGACGAGGGTGACCGCCGCTCCGGCGGGCAGCCGCAGCTCCGCGACCTCGACGCCGTGCATCCGCGAGGCCTCGGGGATGGCGACGGAGAGCAGGTGCCCGCGCAGTCGCTCCAGGGGGGCCGACTCGACGCCGAGGTCGGCGGCCTCGGAGGAGTCGCCCAGCTTCAGCGCCCTGGCCAGCCAGGGCAGGGTCGGGCCCTGGACGAGGGTGTAGACGACGACGAGGACGAAGACGATGTTGAAGATCCGCTCGCTGCCCTCGATCTGCGACACCATCGGGATGGTGGCGAGGATGATGGGGACGGCTCCGCGCAGCCCGGCCCAGGACATCAGGGCCTGCTCCTGCCAGGGGATCCGGAAGGGCGCCAGGCTGACCAGGACCTCCATCGGCCGCGCGACCATCGTCAGGACGAGGCCGATGACGACGGCGGGCCAGAAGTCGTGGACGAGCTCGTGCGGGGTGACGAGCAGGCCGAGCAGGACGAACATGCCGATCTGCGCGATCCAGCCGAGCCCCTCGGCGAAGCCGCGGTTGGCCGGCGCGTGCGGCAGCTTGGCGTTGCCGAGGACCATCGCGGCCAGATAGACGGCGAGGAAGCCGGAGCCGTGGGCCAGGGCGCCCGCCGCGTACGCCACGACCGCGATGGCCATGACGGCGATCGGGTAGAGGCCGGAGGCGGGCAGGGCGATGTGCCGCAGGCCGTACGCGCCGAGGAAGCCGACGGCCAGACCGACGGCGACGCCGATGGCGAGCTCCAGGGCGATCGTGCCGACCAGGACGTACCAGGCGTCGACGGGGCCCGCGGTGGAGAAGGCGACGACGAGGATGACGACGGGGGCGTCGTTGAAGCCGGACTCGGCCTCCAGGACGCCGGTGACCCGGGAGGGCAGCGGCACCTTGCGCAGGACGGAGAAGACCGCGGCGGCGTCGGTGGACGAGACGACGGCGCCGATGATCAGCGCCTGCTGCCATTCGAGACCGACGAGGTAGTGGGCGGCCGTGGCCGTGATGCCGACGCTGACGGCGACGCCGACCGTGGAGAGGACGACGGCGGCGGGCAGTGCCGGCTTGATCTCCTTCCACTTCGTGCCGAGGCCACCCTCGGCGAGGATCACGACGAGGGCGGCGTAGCCGATGACCTGGGTCAGTTCGGCGTTGTCGAAGGCGACGTTGCCGATGCCGTCCTGCCCTATCGCGATGCCGATCCCGAGGTACAGCAACAGGCTGGGGAGCCCGCTCCGGGACGAGATCCGTACGGCCGCGACGGCGATCAGCAACACGAGGGAGCAGATGAGCAGGAGTTCGTTGAGCTGGTGGACAGTCAGTGGCCGATCCTTCCCCTCGCGTGCAGCTGGATCGTTCCTCCAGCGGCCGACACTTCGTTACCTTACCTAATCTTTAACGTTTTCTTGACGCCTCCTTTGCGACAGGTCGCTCATCAGTACGGTTCTCTTCCTGACACCGAGTCCGGGCCCTCCGGGGGCTGCGCCTAAGGTTGCTCCCGTACTCCAGGACCACCCTGCCCCTCGAAGGACAGCGATGCCCTCCAACACGACCGCGCCCCCCGCCAAGAAGAAAGGGCGGCGCGCCCGCCTGCTCCTCCTCGTCCTGGTCCTTGCGCTGGTCGCGGGCATCGGATTCGGCGGGTACTGGGGTGTCAGCACCGTCCGGGCCTCGTTCCCGCAGACCACGGGCGAGATCCGGCTCGACAGCCTCTCCGGTGACGTCGAGGTGAAGCGGGACGCGAACGGCGTCCCGCAGATCTACGCGGACAACGAGACCGACCTCTTCCGCGCCCAGGGCTACGTCCAGGCGCAGGACCGCTTCTACGAGATGGACGTCCGGCGGCACGTGACCGCCGGCCGGCTCTCCGAGATGTTCGGCGACAGCCAGGTCGAGACCGACTCCTTCCTGCGCACGCTCGGCTGGCGCCGGGTCGCGCAGCAGGAGTACGACACCGTCCTGTCGGCCGAGACGAAGAAGTACCTCGCGGCCTACGCGGAGGGCGTCAACGCCTACCTCAAGGACCGCGACCCGGCGGACGTCTCCGTCGAGTACGCGGCGCTGTCCTTCACCAACGACTACGCGATCGAGCCGTGGACCCCGGTCGACTCGGTGGCCTGGCTCAAGGCGATGGCCTGGGACCTGCGCGGCAACATGCAGGACGAGATCGACCGCTCGCTGATGACGAGCCGGCTGAGCGCGAGCCAGATCAAGCAGCTGTACCCGGAGTACCCGTACGCGCTCCACCAGCCGATCGTCGACAAGGGCGCGGTCGACGAGTCGACCGGTGCCTTCGACCCGGCGGCGAAGCCCGGCGAGGGCGACGGATCGACGACGGGCGACACCCCGGGCACCAACCCCACCGGCCCCGGTTCCTCCGCCGGCGGCGATGTGGACACCCAGCTCAGCGGGCTCTCCGAGGTCCTCGACGGCATCCCGGCGCTCCTCGGCCCCAACGGCAACGGCATCGGCTCGAACTCCTGGGTCGTCGCCGGCAAGTACACGACCTCCGGCAAGCCGCTCCTCGCCAACGACCCGCACCTCGCGCCGCAGCTGCCGTCGCTCTGGTACCAGATGGGGCTGCACTGCCGCTCGGTCTCGGCGACCTGCCGCTACGACGTCGCCGGCTACACCTTCTCCGGTACGCCCGGTGTGATCATCGGTCACAACGACAAGATCGCCTGGGGGCTCACCAACCTCGGCGCCGACGTCACCGACCTCTACCTGGAGAAGATCGGCCCGGACGGCTACCTCGTCGACGGCAAGGTCAAGCCGTTCACGGTCCGCGACGAGATCATCAAGGTCGCCGGCGGCGAGGACCGGAAGATCACGGTCCGCTCCACCGACCGCGGCCCGCTCGTCTCCGACCGCTCCACCGAGCTGGAGAAGGTCGGCCAGAAAGCCCCCGTCGGCAACGCCGCCCCCGACCGCGGCACCGGCTACGGCGTCTCCCTCCAGTGGACCGCCCTCCAGCCCGGCAAGTCGATGGACGCGATCTTCGCGCTCGACCGCGCCAAGGACTTCACCACCTTCCGGGCGGCCGCCAAGAACTTCGAGGTCCCGTCCCAGAACCTCGTCTACGCCGACACCGAGGGCAACATCGGCTACCAGTCCCCGGGCAAGATCCCGCAGCGCACCAAGGGCGACGGCGCCCTCCCGGCGCCGGGCTGGGACTCCACGTACAAGTGGAAGGGCTACATCCCCTTCGAGAAGCTGCCGTACGAGTACAACCCCGACCGCGGCTACATCGTCACCGCCAACCAGGCCGTGATCGACCGGAAGACCTACCCGGAGCTGCTCACCAAGGACTGGGGCTACGGCTCGCGCAGCCAGCGGATCAACGACCTCATCGAGTCGAAGACCAAGGACGGCGGAAAGATCTCGCCGGACGACATGCGGACCATGCAGACGGACAACCGCAGCGAGATCGCGACGCTGCTCAACCCGCTCCTGCTGAAGGTCGACATCTCCGACCCGTACGTCCGCGAGGCGCAGAAGCTCCTGGAGGGCTGGGACTACACCCAGGAGCCCGACTCGGCCGCCGCCGCCTACTTCAACGCGGTCTGGCGCAACGTCCTCAAGCTCTCCTTCGGCGACAAGCTGCCCAAGGAGCTCCGCGCCGAGGGCGACTGCATCACCGTCCGCCCGGCGGACGCCACCGGCCCGGTCGACGAGCAGAACAAGCTCGTCCGGGAGTGCGGCCAGCGCGACCCCGACTCGGCGCAGCCGGACGGCGGCGACCGCTGGTACGAGGTGGTCCGCCCGCTCCTCAAGCAGGAGAAGAGCGAGTGGTGGACGACCCCGGGCAACCGCACGGACGCCGCCACCGAGACCCGTGACCAGCTCCTCGCCCGGGCCATGAAGGACGCCCGCTGGGAGCTGACCGCGAAGCTCGGCAAGGACGTCTCCACCTGGAGCTGGGGCCGGCTGCACCAGCTGACCCTGAAGAACCAGACCCTCGGCACCGCCGGCCCCGGCTTCGTGCAGCAGCTCCTCAACCGCGGCCCGTGGAACCTGGGCGGTGGCGAGGCGGCGGTCGACGCGACCGGCTGGAACGCGGCCGGCGGCTACGAGGTCATCTGGGTGCCGTCGATGCGGATGGTGGTCAACGTCGGTGACTGGGACAAGTCCCGGTGGGTCAACCTGACCGGGGCCTCGGGCCACGCCTTCGACGACCACTACACCGACCAGACGGACACCTGGGCGAAGGGCGAGCTCTACGACTGGGCCTACGGCAAGGCCGCGGTGGACGCCTCGACGAAGGACACGCTGATGCTGAAGCCCTAACCGGCTGCTGCGAATCGGGTGACCCCCTCCGGGGTCACCACCGCGTGCACGGGGTGGTCGTGCGGTTCCTCCGGGACCCGGGCGACCACCTCGTTCGCGTACAGGAGCACGACGAGCGCCGGGTCGGTGCCCGCCCGCGCGAGCCGGGCGAGGACCCGGTCGTACGAGCCGCCGCCCCGACCGAGCCGCATCCCGCGCGCGTCGACCGCGAGACCCGGCAGCAGGACGGCGTCGGCGGAACAGACGGCCTCGGGCCCGAGGCGGGGCCCGACCGGTTCGAGGAGACCGCGCCCGGCCTTCGCGAGCCGCTCCGGACCTTCGTACGAGGCCCAGTCCAGGTCGTTGTCGGGGAGCAGTACGGGGAGCAGGACCCGCACCCCGCGCGCGTGCAGCGCGTCGAGCAGCGCGCGCGTGCCCGGTTCGCGGCCCACGGACACATAGGCGGCGACGGTGGACGCCTCGGCGAGTTCGGCCAGTTCCACTCCCTGGCGGGCGAGGGATTCGGCCGTGTCCGCCAGGGATTCGGCGCTCAGTGCGGCGCGGGCGGCCAGAAGTCGACTGCGCAGCAGGGTCTTTTCGGACATCTCGGGTGTCATGACGGCCTCGGGTGGATTCACGAAACGCTCATACCTGTCTTAACTGCCGCAATGCGGAGGAAGTTCATCGGAGTCACATCTTTCTCTCATTCCGAACGGCTAAGGTGCACCGCATGAATCAGTCGCTCCCCAGGCTCGGCCGGATCAGCAAGGCTGTCATCCCGGCCGCCGGCCTCGGCACCCGCTTCCTCCCGGCGACCAAGGCGACGCCGAAGGAGATGCTTCCGGTCGTCGACAAGCCGGCCATCCAGTACGTCGTCGAGGAGGCCGTCGCGGCCGGCCTCTCGGATGTTCTGATGATCACCGGTCGCAACAAGCGTCCCCTGGAGGACCACTTCGACCGGAACTACGAGCTGGAGGAAGCTCTGAGCCGGAAGGGCGACGCCGAACGCCTCTCCAAGGTCCAGGAGTCCAGCGACCTCGCCACCATGCACTACGTGCGCCAGGGCGCCCCGCGCGGCCTCGGTCACGCGGTGCTGTGCGCGGCCCCGCACGTCGGCGACCAGCCCTTCGCGGTGCTCCTCGGAGACGACCTGATCGACCCGCGCGACCCGCTGCTCGCGCGGATGGTGGAGGTCCTGGAGCGCGAGGGCGGCAGCGTGATCGCGCTGATGGAGGTCGAGCCCTCGCAGATCCACCTCTACGGCTGCGCGGCGGTCGAGGAGACCGTCGACGCGGACGTCGTGAAGGTGACGGACCTGGTCGAGAAGCCCGACGCGGGCCAGGCGCCCAGCAGCTACGCGATCATCGGCCGCTATGTGCTGGATCCGGCCGTCTTCGGGACGCTGCGGGAGACCGAGCCGGGCCGCGGCGGGGAGATCCAGCTCACCGACGCCCTGCAGAAACTCGCCACCGACGAGAAGATCGGCGGGCCGGTGCACGGGGTCGTGTTCAAGGGCCGCCGCTATGACACCGGTGACCGCGGGGACTATCTGCGTGCCATTGTCAGACTCGCGTGCGAACGTGAAGATCTGGGACCGGACTTCCGGGCCTGGCTCCGGAGATACGTCAGCGAGGAGATGTAGGACCTTGAGCAGCAGCGCGGCACCGTCGCCGTCCGACGAGCGCGGCCACGGCCACGGCCATGAGCACGTCCACGGTGACGACCACGGCCACGGTGACGGCCACGGCCCGGCGGACCCCTGCGCGGGGCCGTCGCGGGGCCTGTGGTCGGTGGACGAGCACCTGGCCGACATCCTCGCGACGGTCGGCCCGCTCGAACCCATCGAGCTCCAACTCCTCGACGCGCAGGGCTGTGTCCTCGTCGAGGACGTGACGGTGCCGGTCGCGCTGCCGCCCTTCGACAACAGCTCCATGGACGGGTACGCGGTGCGGGTCGCCGATGTCGCCGGTGCCACCGAGGAGTTCCCCGCGGTCCTCACGGTGATCGGCGACGTCGCGGCCGGTGACGGCAGGCTGCCGACCGTCGGCCCCGGGCAGGCCGCCCGGATCATGACGGGCGCCCCGCTGCCGCCCGGCGCCGAGGCCGTCGTCCCCGTCGAGTGGACCGACGGCGGTACGGGCGGGGGCGCGGCCACCGGCATGCGCGCCGCCAGCACCGCCCCGGAGGGCGCGGGTGGCGAGGTCCGGGTGCACCGGTCCGCCGAGACCCGCGCACACGTCCGCGCGCGCGGCAGCGACGTCTCGGCAGGGGAGCTGGCCCTCGCGGCGGGCACGGTCCTGGGGCCGCCGCAGATCGGCCTGCTCGCGGCGATCGGCCGGGGCACGGTGAGGGTCCGCCCCCGTCCCCGGGTCGTGGTCATCTCCACCGGCAGCGAGCTCGTCCAGCCCGGTGAGCCGCTGGGCGAGGGCCAGATCCACGACTCGAACAGCTTCGCGCTGGCCGCGGCCGCGCGGGACGCCGGCGCCCTCGCCTACCGCGTGGGCGCCGTCACCGACGACGCCGAGACGCTGCGGGCCACGATCGAGGACCAGCTCATCCGGGCGGACCTGATCGTGACCACGGGCGGGGTGAGCGTCGGCGCGTACGACGTGGTGAAGGAGGCGCTGACCGCCGACGGGCAGGTCGACTTCCGCAAGCTGGCCATGCAGCCGGGCAAGCCGCAGGGCTTCGGCGCGATCGGCGCCGAGCAGATCCCGCTGCTGGCCCTGCCGGGCAACCCCGTCTCGTCGTACGTCTCCTTCGAGTTGTTCGTCCGCCCCGCGATCCGCGCCCTGATGGGCGTCGAGGACCTCCACAGACCCACGGCCCGGGCCGTCCTCACCACCGACAAGCCCCTCTCGTCCCCGGCCGGCCGCCGCCAGTTCCTGCGCGGCACGTACGACCCGGAGGCGGGCACCGTCACCCCCGTGGGCGGCGCCGGCTCACACCTCATCGCGGCCCTCGCCCACGCGGACTGCCTGCTCGTGGTCCCGGAGGCCACGACCGGCGTGGAGCCGGGCACCGAGCTGGACGTGGTCCTCCTCGGCTGAGGGGGCGAGGGTGGCGGTACGGTGTCGTCCCCATACAGCGACCGGGAGTGTCACGGCCATGAGCACGCAGCAAGGTCTCACCCACATCGACGATGCGGGGGCGGCCCGCATGGTCGACGTCTCCGCGAAGGACGTCACGGCCCGCACCGCGCGGGCCAGCGGACGGGTCCTCGTCTCGCCGCGCGTGATCGAGCTGCTGCGCGGCGAGGGAGTACCGAAGGGCGACGCGCTGGCGACGGCGCGGATCGCCGGGATCATGGGGGCGAAGAAGACCCCCGACCTGATCCCGCTCTGCCACCCGCTCGCCGTCTCGGGCGTCACCCTGGACCTGGCGGTCACGGACGAGGCGGTCGAGATCCTGGCGACGGTGAAGACCACGGACCGCACGGGCGTCGAGATGGAGGCCCTGACGGCGGTCTCGGTGGCGGCCCTGACGGTGGTCGACATGGTGAAGGCGGTCGACAAGGGCGCGGTCATCTCCGACGTACGGGTGGAGGAGAAGACGGGCGGAAAGTCGGGCCACTGGACGCGGAGCGAGTCGTGACGCGCGCGGGCCGGGTGACGGGCTCGCACGAGCACGAGCACGAGCACGGCCACGAGGCGCAGGCTCCGGCGGCGCCCGGGGACGGCGTCGGCGGCGCCCTCTCCGCTCCCTACTCGGCCCTGGTCGTCACGGCCTCCAACCGGGCGTCGGCAGGGGTGTACGAGGACAAGGGCGGTCCGCTGATCGCCGAGGGCCTGGCCCGGACGGGCTTCGCCGTGGACGGCCCGCAGATCGTCCCGGACGGGGCGCCGGTCGAGGCCGCGCTGCGGGCCGGCGTCGCGGCCGGGTACGACGCGATCGTCACCACCGGCGGTACGGGCATCTCGCCCACCGACGAGACCCCCGAGGCCACCCGCAGGGTCCTGGACCGCGAGATCCCGGGCATCCCGGAGGCGATTCGCGCGTACGGCCGGGAGAAGGTGCCGACGGCGGCGCTCTCGCGCGGGCTCGCGGGCGTGGCGGGCGGGACGCTGATCGTGAACCTGCCGGGGTCTCCCGGCGGGGTACGGGACGGGCTGGCGGTCCTGGAACCGCTCCTCAGGCACGCCGTCGACCAGATCCGCGGCGGCGACCACCCGAGACCGTCATGATCCCGCCCTGGCCCGTGGTCCTGGTGGACGGGGACGTCGTCCTCCGCCCGATAAAGATGAGCGACCAGCGGGCCTGGCGCGAGGTGAACCGGCGCAACCGCGAGTGGCTGCGGCCCTGGGAGGCGACGGTCCCGCCCCCGGCGCCGGGCGGCCCGGTCGCGCAGCGGCCGACGTACCGCCAGATGGTCCGTCATCTGCGGTCGGAGGCGAAGGCCGGCCGGATGCTGCCGTTCGTCATCGAGTACCAGGGGCGTCTCGTCGGGCAGTTGACCGTGGCGGGGATCACCTGGGGCTCGATGTGCTCGGGGCACGTGGGCTACTGGGTGGACAGCGAGGTGGCCGGGCGCGGGGTGATGCCGACGGCGGTCGCGCTCGCCGTCGACCACTGCTTCCGCGCGGTCGGACTGCACCGGATGGAGGTGTGCATCCGCCCGGAGAACCGCCCTTCGCGGCGGGTCGTGGAGAAACTCGGCTTCCGCGAGGAGGGGCTGCGCCCCCGCTATCTCCACATCGACGGCGCGTGGCGGGACCATCTCGTCTTCGCGCTGACGGTGGAGGAGGTGCCGGAGGGATTGCTGCGGCGCTGGCGCCAGACACGAATGGCATAAACGTTCGAATTTAATCGGTAGTTGGCACGCAAACGATCTGAACAATCACAAAAAAGTTCAGTGATATCAGCCAGATCGTGCGACACACCGGGCCAATTGGCCGATGGCCTCCCGCGAACCCCTCTACCGTGTGAGGCGTGAGCAGCAGCGGCCTCATCTACGCAGTCATCGTCGGGGCCTGGGCCGCCTACTTGGTGCCGATGTGGCTCCGCAGGCAGGACGAGCTGAACGAAGCCCGTCCGACGGAACGCTTCAGCACCGCCATCCGGCTGCTGTCCGGACGGGCGGGAATGGAGCGCCGGTACGCCAAGGAGCTCAAGGAGCGGGACCTTACGGCGGAGGGACCGACGCCCGACGTGGACCCGGACGCGACGACCGAGCATGTGAGCTCGGTCGACGTCCGGGCTTTTTCCGCGCCCGCGGCCAGGACCGAGGCGCGCCTCGAACTCCCCGAGCCCGAGCCGGAACCGACGCCGGAACCCGCCCCCGCCCCGGCGCGCCCCTCCGCGAGTGGCGCGGCGGCCGAGCGGGCCCGCCGGGGCAAGGTCCTCGCCCGGCGCCGGCGCACCACCACGCTCCTCTTCGCGGGGTTCAGCCTCGGCGCGGTCGTCGCGGCCGTCGGCGGCGTCCCCTTCCTGTGGGCGCCCGCGGTCCCGGCGCTGCTCCTGAGCGCGTACATCGTGCATCTGAGGGTCCAGGAGCGACGGCGCTTCGTGTACGTGATGGACCGGCGCCGCGCGGAAGCGGCGGCCGCCCGGCTGCGCGAGAGCCGCCGGCCCACGCCGACGCCCGAGCCGGAGGCCGAGCAGGCGCCGGTCTCGACGTCGCCCGTGTCGCCGCAGGAGGCGGGCCGGCGCGCCCTGGTCGAACAGACCGACCACGCGGAGTGGGTGGACCAGCAGCGCGAGCGCGGCCCGGCCCGCGGCGACAGCTGGGAGCCGGTCCCGGTCCCGCTCCCCACGTACGTCACCGCGCCGGTCGCCCCGCGCGCGTCGAGCGGCGTCGACATCACGGACCCGGAGACCTGGAGCGCGGCCCGCTCCTCCACGGCGGCGGACCCGACCCCCGCCCCGTCCCCGTCCCAGCCCCGCCGCCGCACCGCCCCGCCCCGCCGGGGCCGCGACAGCGGCCGCACGCCCCTCTTCGACCAGTACGCGGAGGACGACCGCCCCCGGGCGGCCAACGAATGACCCCCACCGGGGGCCCGCGACGGTCCCCGGTGACCTGCGGCGAAACCGATTTTTGCGTGAGCCGGTCGGGATGCTAATGTTTCACACGTCGCAAGGGCCTGTGGCGCAGTCTGGTAGCGCACCTCGTTCGCATCGAGGGGGTCTGGGGTTCAAATCCCCACAGGTCCACAAACGGCTGTTCTTGAGTTCGCTCAGGAAGAGTTTACGAGATCCCGCCTGATCGAAAGATCGGGCGGGATCTCTGCGTTTCCGGGGTCTGTTCGAGGCGTTGTCCGAACGGGGTCGGTGCCGGAGTCGGTTGCCTGGCGGTCGTCAGCCTGGAGTTTTCGGGGTGGTTCGGATCCATGGGGTGTTCTGGGGCTACCGGTGGGCGTGCGTGATCCCGATCTGTGGTGCAGGGGTGTCAGGTGGTCTCGCGGATTTCCTGCTCCGTGGGCGGAGGCAGCCCGGTGGCGTCGGGTGGCCGGGCCGCCGGTCCGGCGATAGCGGCGAGTTCGTGGGTGGCGACCGCTTCCGTGGACCCGGTGGTCTGTTGCCAGGTGAAAAGGATGCTCAGGTTGATGCTGCAGATCATCAGCGCGAGCAGGATGGTCTGTGCGACGCGTCCGTGGGCGAGGCGCTTTGTGGGGTCGGAGATGTCGATGCCGTGGCTCTTGGCCCTGCCGTTGAGACCTTCGATGTTCGCTCGCTCGGGCCGGTAGGCGTCCTGCCAGGTGGGGTGGAGGTAGTGCCGGTCCTGGCGGAACTTGTCGAGCTTGCCGAGGGCACCGGGCCGGACGGTGATCGTGGGCTTCTGGCAGATTCGCGGCAGCTCGCCTTTGGGCAAGGGGCGGAGCCGTTCGCCTTGGGGGATCGGGACGGTGGGTTTGGCCGCGCTGTGCGCGGCGGTGGCCCGCTTGCTGGTGAGGTCCATCACGACCGGCCGCGGAGCCGGGACGCGGTGGACCTGGTTGAAGCGGGGACACGACACGGCGGGCGAGGGTCCGCTGGCCGGGCACTGGAGCCTGATCGCGCCCCGCTCGTCCGCGGACTCCTTGAGTTTGAGGAAGTACGGCTCCCGGGCAGCGATCAGATCGCGGAGCTCGTCGCTGTCGCCGATGCCGCGTACGGCTTTGTCGTCGAGCCCTGCGGTCGTGCGGGCCAGTGCGTCCGGCATTGCGGGGCAGGCGAGCGATCCGTCGACGAGGAGGGCACCCTGGTGGGTGCCCTGGACACCCCGGTGCTGCTGCTTGTAGTCGAGAACCAGCTGGTAGCCCATGGTGCGGACCGGCTGGGCGAAGTGCTCGGTGATCTGGTCGGTGTAGGCGCGGTCGGCCGCCAGCAGACCTTTGGGGAAGCCGAACGGGGCAAGCTGGGCGAGGGAGTGGACCGCGTTCGGGCCGATGCGTTTGCCCGGGGTGTCCAGGACGAGGCCGAGCGCGAGCTGCGGATGGCGGCTGACACGTTCACCGGCCTGCCGATGGCCGCCGGGGTGGCGTCGGCTGGCCGCGACCAGGAGGCTGGCGGAGTGTCCGAAGATCCCTTCTTCGGAGCCTCCGCAGTAGTGCCAGCCGGCGGTGAGCTCGACGGAGGCCAGGCCCCGTCGTTCGCGGGCCGGCTGGTGCCAGGCGGGAATCGGGGTGGTGTCGGCGGCGATATCGCCCCGCCAGCCCTTGAACAGGCCCCGGCGGTGGGCGAGGCGGACGGTGATCAGCACCAGACGGTCACTGACCTCCTGCAGAAGCTCCCGCCGACGTGTGCGCTCGGCGTCCGCGTCCTCCCAGGCAGCGGCCACGACTGCGGCCTCTTCCGCCGGCAGCCGGCGCCGCCGGTCGCAGCGCAGGGGGTCGAGGGCGGTCGTCAGCCGGTCGAAGGAGCGGTAGACGCGGCGGGAGAACGCGATCCTGGCATGGTCGTCGGCACGGCAGGCGTCCGGGACGCCGAGCCACGATCGCGCGGGGGCACGGAGCTCATCGAGCAGCACTCGGCAGACGTCCGCGAGGCTGGCGCTGCGGTGATAGTGCAACGCCAGAAGCAACCCCACCAGCACGGTCCGGACCGGGAGCCCCTTCGGGCCCGGTCGGCCTTGCAGCTCGGGGTCGATCAGTTCAAGCACTCCGGACTCGTGCAGAAGTGCATCGAGCTGGCCGACCTTCGACTCGGGGATCTCGAAGTGGGCATCGGTGACCGGCCGTGGCCGGCACCTCCTGATCTTCTCCGGGTTCCGCCAGGCCCGGGGCTTGGTCACCTCTCCTCCGTGCCCCGCAGGAGCCGGGCCGCTGTCACCTCGTCCACGGGCGGCACCAGGTGCTGCCAGCGGGCCAGGGACGCGGCGGATGCGAGCCCGGCGGCCTGGGCGATCAGATGGTGATCGATATGCGCGCGCATCAGCTCGACGATCCACGTCGCCCGCAGCCGGCCCACCGAGACAGCGGGCAGATCCCGCGGCGGCCGATGGATCAGGGACCAGGAGCCGATCAGGTTCTTGGAGTACTCGACGGTCCGTCTCGGCCGGAACAAGTACCCGCCACCCGCCTCCTCCGCCAGCTCGCCCAACACCGTGTCCCATGCGGCCCGGGCGACAAGTGGGACCAACCGTTTGACGCCCTTGTGCAACAGCGGCCCGTCCCGGCGAGGGCGCCGCAGATCAACGCCTCGACTGGCTGCGACCTCCTTCGGCATCAGCCCCAGCCCGGCACCCAGCCCCAGCAGCGCGAGCGCGTCTGTCCTCTGCTGCCGGGACAAATGAGTCGCCCAGTGCCGCAAGCCCGCCAACTCGGCCGCCGTGTAGGGCTGGTAGGGGCTGGCCTCGGCATGCATCCGGGCCGAGGGCGCCTCGCCGCGCTCGCTCCAGGCCAAGGCGTCACGTACGCGCAGAAGCCACGTCCTGTAGGTCCGGACCGACGACGGCTCGATGTCCCCGGTCCGCGAGAGCACGAATGCGTCGATCGCCTCGTTGCGCAACCATGCATCCGCGGACCGCTCGATCCCCATCGCCTCTGCCCACAGTGCCAGCCCGCCGACCACGTGCAGCAGCCGCTCCACGTCATAGGGCACGGCCGTCACGGTCGCGGTCACGATCGTCCGCACCAGTGGCGAGACCTCGGCCCAGACGGGCGGAGCGTTCTTGGGCCGGTAGCGGGTGATCTTCGCGGACGTGACGGGATCAAGGACCACGGTCCATGCATACCGGCTGGACAAGCAGCCATTCCGCAGCTGATCAACTTCAACGGACAGGATGGTGCGCGCATGGTCGGCGGACGCGCCCGCGCACGCTCCCCCAGGGAGCTGACCTGCAATCCGGAAGCCTGGCCCGAGCAGCCGAGCACCGACCCGGCCGCCGAAGCGGTTCGTCACATCGCTCGTACCCTCGCCCTCGTCCTGGACGGCCGGGGCCTGAGCCTGCGTGCGACTGCCGCTGGCTCCGGTGTGAACAGGCAGGCCGTCGCCGACCTTCTCGCGGGACGGTCCTGGCCGGACGTGGCGACCGTCGCCCGCCTCGCCCACTTCACCGGCGCCAACCTGTGGCCGCACAGCATCAACATCGATCGGAAGAGAACGCAATTGAGCCTCGATCCACGCCCGAAAACACGAAACAGCGACCGGGCATGACGAAGTTCGCGGCTCCGCGCATCGAGGGGGAAGAGCTCCACTACCCTCGAACACGCGAGAGCCACCTGCCAGACGGGCGCTCACGCACCCGGCACCGCCGAGTCGATTGGTAGTCCCTCGGCGGTGCCACCTCACCTGCCGCGCGCTCGCGGCCCCGGTTCACTCCCGGGTATCCCCCTGCCGCTGTTCACCGGCATGGGTCGGAGCGATCGCGAACCAGGCCGTCGGACCCTCCACCACCCGGCCCTCCTTCGCCAGGGCCTTCAGCCGGGATCGAGTGGTCTCCACCCGCCGCCCCTTCGACGTGTCCGAGACGTCCTCGCCGATCGCCACGGTGATGTCCTTCGCATGCATCGCACGCCCCGCCCCCGCAAGGAGCACCAGAATCCGCTCTCGCGCCTCTTCCCACTCCAGCGGGCCGGAAGGCGCGGCCCCGCTGGAAGGTACTTCTGCATCGGCAGGCCGGGAATCGTCGGCAGGGGCATTCGCCACCGGGTCCTCTGCAGGGGCCTCTGGCGGCTCTTGCGTGGAGTCGTGGCCCTGGTTGGTGTACTCGTCGACGACCAGGGACAACAGCGTCTCCCGCGTGATCGTCAGATGAGCCAGCCGCTCCTCGGACGCAGCGATCTTGTCGCGTAGGGCCGCCAACTCGCCACGGACGACCGCCTCTTCCTGATCCAGACGCTCGAACAGTGACGTCATACCGGCCCCACCTTCACTCGCCGACCCCAGAGCCCGATGGCACTCCAGGCCCCAGCCAAACGTAGGACCAACTCCAGCAAGATCGCAGAGGGTGACCGTAGATGGCCCCAACCGACTGCATGTGAACGCCTTGCGCTCACACCCCTCCGACCGGCGACAGAACCCGTCCGCACCGTAGTGTCAGAACATGCAGACCGAAGACTCCCCGGGGCCCGCCGCCAAGCTGAGTCTTTTCCAACCTGACGGTGCTGGCCGCGTATTGAAAGGATCTGCGGAACGACGAAGCTCCTGGTAGATGGGTTCTCGACCAAGATCGCCCGTAGCCACCAGGAGCTTCGTGTGCTTGTCTACCCGTCGTCGATCGACCTGTCCAGTCGTACCCTGCGGTGGCCTGACCGCACGGCTTGCGGTGCGGCGAGGGGAGATCGGGACCCGATGGCGGCGTCTGACCGCCGGCCGTCAGGCTCTGCTCGCCTTGGCCCATTGCAATGCGGTGACACATACGCCCAGCTCGCCGCCGGGTTCGGCATCGGCATCGCGACCGTATACCGCTACATACGCGAGGCCATCGAGGTGCTGACCACCCTCGCGCCCACCCTGGCCGAGGTGATGCAGATCGCGCGGACAAAGTTGTTCGTGATCCTGGACGGCACCCTGCTGCCGATCGACCGGATCGCCGCCGCCAGTCCGTACTACTCGGGCAAGCATAAACGTCACGGTATGAACGTCCAGGTCCTCACCGATCCCTTCGGACGGCTGCTGTGGGCCTCGCCCGCGCTGCCGGGCTCCACTCACGACCTGACCGCCGCCGCCCGCACCCACGGCATCGTCGAAGCACTCGCCGATGCCGACCTCAAGGGCTGGGCCGACAAGGCGTATCAAGGCGCCGGTGGCGCCATCCGAGTGGCCTTCCGGGGCCGCAGTCTCAGGCGGTGGCAGCGCCGGCGCAACAGCACACGCGCCAAGATCCGCTGCCTCGGCGAGCAGGCCATGGCCACGCTGAAGGGCTGGCGCCTCCTGCGGAAGCTCCGCTGCAGCACCAACCGCATCACAGCGATCGTCCAGGCTGTCCTCGTCCTTCATCACGCGTCAGCGTGAGGTTGAAAAAGGCTCAGTAAGGTGTGACGGAGTCGATGTAGATTTTCGGATCGTCCGGCAGGTTGCCTGCATGGGAAGCGCCCATCACTGTGGATTCCGAAGCGACCTGGCCGGCGGGCACCTGCTGAAAGTCGAACTCGTTGGTCGTCACCCATTCCTTGCCGTCACCGATGCTGACCTTGACCCTGATGTTCCGCGTCTCTCTTGCGGTATTGGTGACGTTGCATGCGACATTGATGCCGATCTCGTTACGGGTGGCCCGGATCTCCACATCACCCATCGTGACGATCTTCGTCTTCCCCAGGTAGCTGATGGCCGGTGACGGTTCCGGACTGGGCTCCTGAGATTCCGGAGTGCGGAGAGTGCTGCTCTCCATGGCAGGAGGAGAAGGCAAGGAACCAGGAGAAGAGCCCTCGCTGCTCGAACATCCGGTGACCAGTGCGACGACGAGCAGTGCCGCGCCCCACGATGTGGGGC
The DNA here is from genome assembly GCF_053607625.1 of Streptomyces sp. NPDC055103. Classification (NCBI taxonomy): domain Bacteria; kingdom Bacillati; phylum Actinomycetota; class Actinomycetes; order Kitasatosporales; family Streptomycetaceae; genus Streptomyces; species Streptomyces sp. NPDC055103. The sequence goes on along the minus strand of NZ_JBSGTX010000070.1, from coordinate 2,030 downwards.
GCAGTGCGCTGGGGGATGCCATCAGTTGCAGGACCCAACCTGGAGGTAGTTGTCAACGACAACCTGGCTGCCGACCTTCATGTAGGAGTACGCCTTGCCGCAGTAACCCCGGTTCTGGTAAACGGGCCCGGCGTAGGAACTAAAGGAGCCGAAGTTCTCGGTGGCAGGGGTGGAGGTGTAGTTGTCGTTCAGGCGGATGCCCATGTAGCGGGTGTAGCCGGTGTCGTTGAAGAACACGGCACAGATCGGCCTGTCGTAGTAAGAGCTGCCTGTCTCGGTGCCGTTGGTCCAGGTGTACGTGGTGCCGTAGGTGCCGTAGCGGGCGGCCCCCGTGGAGATGGTGTAGCCGGATCCGCACACGTTGGCGGTCGCTGCGGCAACCTCGACGTTGGACTCGACCAGGGAACGCCCCTCGGCGTTCGCCTCGACCTTCAGACCCTTTCCGCCCTTGAGTTCCACTATCTTTGCCGGGGGCTTCGGCCCCGGCTCGCCGACGGGCGCGGCGTTGGCACTGGTGGCGGTGACAGCGGTTATGCCCAGGGCCAGGGCAGCGACAACGCGACGAAAAGCGGGCCTGGAGGGCATCGTTGTCGACCGGGCCCGGCTGCGCTACGGAGGAGGGGAAACTCTGTCAGGTCTTCCGATCGGCACCAGTGCCGCCTTTCCCGCGTCATTCAGCCAACCTGACAGAGGTCCACACCGCGCCTGGCGTCGACGGGAATAGAGGGTGATGATCCTGCCCAGTGTCCTCGGAAATGATCACTCCGAGTTGGCTGGAACGCCCCCCACACCTTGTGAGCAGGGTCTGTCGCTCAGGAACAGGCCATGAAACCGCATCCTTTCGGCCGCATTGCCCCTGCTGGGGCGACGACTCGAGGTCGTGCCCGTCGTCGTGCGCGCGTCACGTGTGCCTGAGTGGGGGGCATCCGTCATCGGGGGTGCCGGCCGGGATCCCATGAGAAGGAGTTAGCCACCATGAGCTCATCACGACGTAAGTGGGGCCGAATAGCCGGGCCTCTCGCCGCCGCTGCTCTCGTCTCAACGCTCGCGTCTGCGACGGCATCCGCCTCGACGCCGGCCGACCTCACGTCAACCGTCACCTGCTATGGAACCGACCCCTGTGTGATGGGGGTCCGGGCAGCCACACACACGGGCTACGACCGCCTCGTGTTCGACCTCGCGACCAACCGCACTGGAGTCTTCAGCACGTCGACGAACACGACAGGCGCGTACGACGGCCCGGAGGGCAGGCCGGAGTACCTGACCGTCACGGGCACGTCATACCTGTTCATCACGCTGGAACCCGCCATTCCCGCCGCCGGTGCAGTCCTGAGCAAGGCCTTCGACCTGCCGACGATCAAGGGCATCGAGTCGACGTACTACCACGCGGCGCGTCTGGGATTCGGTATCTCGCTCGGTCCGTCCACCCGCTACAACATCTTCCATCTGACCCAGCCGAACCGCCTGGTCATCGACGTCTACCGGTAGAGGCCGCCCCTTCGGCAACCCCGGATTTCCGCAGCCTGAAAAGCTTTGGGAATCGTTTCCGCTGTCCCCGGTACAGGGAACACCTCTCTGACCTCGGAGGTGCCAGGCGAACGGCGTCGAAGGTCGTTAGCTCTGGGTACGGCCTATCTCGAACGCTTTCAGGCGGTGCCTTTTCTGGGCCTCAGATCGAGCAGGCCAAATTTCGCCATCGGCGTCGCCGAACGCTTCCTGCTCCTCATCGGTATCCGCCTCGTCATTGGGCTCTGCCGATTACCAATTGCGACGCCGGTCTCCGTAGCAGAAGTCCTGGTGTTGGCCTCGTGATCGGCCTGCTTGTTGACCGCTATCCGGCGTGGAGGGCGAAGGTCGTGGATCGGTCGATGCAAAGTGGCTTCAACCTCGTGTTCCCTCCTCTTCTCGGAGTTTTTCCGCGCGCTTTTGAGGGACTATTGATCAGAAACTCATGGGGTTCACTCGTCGAGGATGTAGCGGACGTGCTGGCCGCCGAAGTATCCGCGCACGATGTGGGGCTGGCGTTGTCG
>NZ_JBSGTX010000069.1:0-47569 GCF_053607625.1 Streptomyces sp. NPDC055103 | reverse complement strand
CCATCAACACCCTGCGCCGGACCGGGCGACGGAACATCGCCGCCGGCCTCCGGCACCTCTCCTACCAGCCACACGTCCGGCCCCTCGACCTCATCTGCCTGCCCTGACCAGCGCAACTACAAGATCATGCGACTTTGCAACAGCCCTGGCTGGGTGGGGCTCAGCCGTTATGACGGTTGATGAAGTGGGTGGCGTCGTAGGACCAGGCGCCGGCGGTGGTGGTGGACCAGCTGACCTTGACGGGGTCGAAGGTGGCGTCGGGCTTGGTGAGCCAGGTGAACATCTTCACGGTGCCGTTGGTGTAGCCGTACATGGCGCCGATGTCGTCGCGGCCGTCGCCGTTGTAGTCGCCGACGACCGTCTTCATGGACGTGTACGTCATGCTGCCGGCGGCGAGGGTGAGCGCGGCGCGCGGTGCGACGAAGAGGACGTAGGCGATGTCGCGGCCGTCGGCGTAGTCGAACCAGAAGGGGATGTCGTCGCGGCCGTCGGCGTCGAAGTCGCCGGAGTGGACGTTGGTGGCGGCCCAGTCGCCCGACGTGTCGTGGACGAATCCGGCGAAGGGGGCGGCGTATCCGCCGTTCGGCTGGGCGAGGAACGTCCACACCTTGATGGCGCCGCCGGCGTAGTCGTAGAACACGGCGATGTCGTCGCGGCCGTCACCGTTGTAGTCGCCGGTCACGGTCTTGCCCATGGCGCGGGTCCAGGTGGTGGAGGTCCAGCTCTTGACCGGGGTGCCGAAGCCGCCTTGGGCGTTGGCGACGAAGGTGAACAGGGCGTCGCTGGTGTCGGAGTACTCGTACCAGGCGATGACGTCGTCGCGTCCGTCGCCGTTGGCGTCACCGGAGTGCGGCACGGCGCGTTCCCACTGCCAGGAGGTGACCGGACCGGTCCAGGTGGCGAACGGGGCCTGGAACGCTCCGTTGGTCTTGCCGAGGAACGTCCAGAGCTTGGTCTCGGTGGCGTACCGGTTCATGACACCCTGACCGGCTCCTGCGCCCTGAAGACGTTGGCGTCGTGCGGGCCGCGTCGGTCACCGTCACCGGGCGCGTTCCCGTACCGCCCATGCGATGTACAGGCGGCGTACGGCGCGTGCGGTGGGGAGCTGGGAGAGCGCGGCGGGCGGTTGGCTCGGTGATCGGTTCGATGGCCAGGAGGGAGGGTTTCCACTCCAGGGCCGGGTGGTGGTGCCTTGGCGAGTCCTTCGCTGTCGAGGACGAGGGTGCCGCCGGGAACTGAAGTGACCCTCTCCGACCGGGCGGTCTGGCTGAGCGTGGGCGCCGACACCGTTTCCTCCTCCCCGCCGCAGCCGGACAGTTGTGCAGATGGGTCTGCGTGCCGGAACGCTACTCGCGTCCACTGCGGTCATGCAAGGCATCGATGAAAGTTTTCATTCTGATCATCAGTTACGCATTGCAAGTGCGTGGATCCGGCGTAGATTCGCTCGCGCCGTTCCCGGTGGTCCGCCTTGTCGCGGCCACCCGTCGGGCGGATGCCGACCGGTCATGCCGAGCCGCTGACCTGCGAAGCGTCACGGGATCCGGCATGTCGGGGCGGAGTGTTCGGGCTTGGGTGCTCGGCCCGTGGGTGGCCGGGGTCGGCGCGATCGAACCGGACGCAACTATTGACAGCGCCCTCGGTGAAGTACTCAATAGGCGACACAGTTCAACGTCTTCCAACATGGTCTGGCGATGAAAGGACGCCACCCCGCACCGCCCGCCGTGTGAGACAGCGTCGGCAAGCCCGCCCGAGCGACCCGCCGTCGCGAGCTCGGGTGACCTCTCCGGGGTACCCCCGGCCGTGCTTCGCCATCGACGCGATCACGGCGATCTCGTACCGCACCCCCGTCGGCAGGGCCGGATCCGCTCCGCCGCGCCTGGGCCGGCTCTGCCCTGCCCGGGTCGTCCGGGCCGTCGACGGCTGCCGGGAGCCCTTTGTCCTGGCGTCTCTCGCACCTCACCAGATGGACGGTCGAGCTCGACCGCGCTCGACCGCGCTCGGAACACGGAAACCCCCACACGAAAGGATCGACCGCACATGCGTCGCATTGCTTGTGCACTTTCCGCCGTACTGGCATCGGTTGCCACCGCCGTCGCCCTTCCCCCCGCGCCCGCGGCGGCGGTGGCGACGGCGGAGCCGTACGTGATCGAAGTCGAGAGGATGGCGCTGACCAACTTCACGACATCCACCGTCAACCACACCTGGAACGGTGCGCCGGTCGACAACGTCACCTATGCCCAAGGCGTGGCAGGCCAGACGAGCACGGCCAGAACGACCTTCACCGGCCCCGACGGAACCTACGACCTCATCACGCGCTACAACGGCAAGACCGCGAACGGAGTGACGTACAGGCTCTCCGTCAACTCCACCTCCGTGGATTCGTGGGCGACGTCCCAGCGGTGGGGCGGCGACTACACCGATCCGATGAACATCGACACCCGTACGTCGAGCGAAGTCACGCTCAAGGCCGGTGACACCATCGAGCTGACGGCTGTGTCCGCCGGCGAGGTGCCGCGCGTCGACAGCATCACGGTCCAGGAACACGTGGGGCCGCCGACCAGCACGCTGACCATCGATTCGCCGAACGCCACACTGAACAACGGTTTCAACTGGGGCAAGAACCGGGCCCTGGGGATGACGTTCTACCCGGGAAACCCGATGATGGGGCACGAAGCCGAGTGGTGGCGCCTCAAGAACGCCACGCACGCCACGGTGGAGCCGGGCTACTGGGGCGCCTACACCAACCGGGAGTCCTACTACAACCGGGACATCTCCCACCAGTCGGACGGCGCGCACGCGCTCGGCCTCGACGCCGAGACGCTCCACATGATGAAGACGTTCGCCGGCGATGCCGACGATCCGGGCCAGAAGGGCTGGCCGCTGTGGGCGCACAGCTCCTACGGCGCTATGTACTACATCGACGGCACGGGCTTCCGGGAACTGCCCTCGCCGTTCAACGTGATGGCCAAGGCGTACAAGCAGTACCAGTGGACGGGCGACTCGGACTGGATCAACGACCCGGCCCTTTCCGCGTACTACGACTCGACCATGGGTTCGTTCCTGACCGACCACGAGGTGACGTGGAACGACGCGGACCCGTCCAGCGAGCAGCCGGCGGCGAAGAAGCAGTCCGGGGAGTACTCGGCGACGTTCTTCGAGTTCGCGAACGAGAACCTCGTCTCCGCCGCCGATTCGCTCGGGTACCAGTACCAGTCGATGCTGGCGTACGCGGAGATCCTCAAGACGAAGGGCGACAACGCCAACAGCGCGAAGTGGGCCGATCGCGCTCAGCGGGTGCGCGACCACTTCGAGGCGAAGTGGTGGGACGCCTCGAACAACCGGTACATCCGCGGCAAGGACGCCACGGGCAAGGGCTACAGCAGCTGGGGCCACGAGGCCAGCTTCCTGATGATGCTGACGGGCCTGGGCGACCACGGCCCCAGAACCAGCGGGTATCTGGACTTCATCGCCGCCAACGATGACGACCTGAACGTCGAGGCCACCTCCTACCTGCCGGAGATGTACTACCAGTACAACCGGTCCGCGGAGGGCTGGTCGTGGCTCAAGAAGCTCATGACCGGCAAGAACAGTTACCCGGAGATCTCGTTCCTGGCGGTCAGCAACACCATCGACGGCATGATGGGGGTGCAGCCGGACGCTCCGAACGGGAAACTGGCCACCGTCCCGCGGCTGACGTCCGAGACGCCGTGGGTGGAGATCGACCACCTCAAGGTCGGAGGCAACGACCTGAAGCTCAAGCACACCGGCACGACGAGCTCGACGCTGACCAACAACTCCGGCGCTACCGTCAACTGGGAGGCCCAGTTCTACGGAACCCACGCCACGGTCAACGTGAACGGCACCGAGCACCCGGCACGGACCAAGTCGCTGTACGGCCAGACGGTGTCCTACGTGACCGTGCCGCTGGCAGGCGGCGCGTCCGCGACCGCGACCGCCGGGACCGCGGGGGGCGATGTCACGGCCCCCACCGCGCCGGCCGACCTCACAGCGAGCAATGTGACGTCGAGCAGCGTGGAGCTGAACTGGAAGGCGTCGACCGACAACGTCGGTGTGACCGGCTACAACATCTACCGCGGCACCACGCTCGTCGGCACGTCGACGGGCACGACCTTCACCGCGACCGGGCTGTCGCCCTCGACGCCGTACACGTTCACGGTGAGGGCGGTCGACGCCGCGGAGAACTACTCCGCGGCCAGCGACACCGCCGCGGTCACCACCACCGCGGGCGGCCCGACGGTCGACCTGAGCGATCTGACCTGGACCGACGCCAGCAGCGACTTCGGCACCGTTCAGAAGGACAGGAGCGTCGGGTCGAACCCCATCAAGTTGAACGGCACCACGTACGCCAAGGGCATCGGTACGCACGCCAACGGCACCGTCACGTACGCCTTGAACGGTGCTTACGCGCGGTTCCGGTCGGATGTGGGTGTGGATGACGAGGTCGGTGCGAACGCGACGGTCAGGTTCGAGGTGTGGGGTGACGGGGTCAAGCTGTACGGGAGCCCGGCGGTGATGACGCCGTCGAGCGCGACCCAGTCCATCGACGTCAGCGTCGCCGGGGTGAAGTCGCTGGTGTTGAAGGTGACGGACGCGGGCGACGGCATCAACAGCGACCACGCCGACTGGGCCGGGGCCAAGCTCATCGGGAACGCCCCGGCGCCGACGTCCCTCAGCGAACTGGACTGGACGGGTACTCCCACGATCGGGTGGGGTGCCGTTCAGAAGGACAGGAGCGTCGGGTCGAACCCCATCAAGTTGAACGGCACCACGTACGCCAAGGGCATCGGTACGCACGCCGACAGCACCGTCACGTACGCCTTGAACGGTGCTTACGCGCGGTTCCGGTCGGATGTGGGTGTGGATGACGAGGTCGGTGCGAACGCGACGGTCAGGTTCGAGGTGTGGGGTGACGGGGTCAAGTTGTACGGGAGCCCGGCGGTGATGACGCCGTCGAGCGCGACCCAGTCCATCGACGTCAGCGTCGCCGGGGTGAAGTCGCTGGTGTTGAAGGTGACGGACGCGGGCGACGGCATCAACAGCGACCACGCCGACTGGGCCGGGGCCACACTGGTGAGGTAGCGCCGACACCTGAGCCGGCGGGGAGCCTCACGGGCGACCCGCCGGCTTGGGCGTTGCGCCCCGCGCCCGATCCGGATTCCTGCCCGAACCCTTGGGAGTCTCGTGAATTCGACAGACCACACCACCGCACCGCCTCCGCTGGAGCTGGCTGACGGCCGTCCCGCCGCCGCTGCCTGGTCGCTCGACCCGTCGGTCAGGCACCTGAACCACGGGTCGTTCGGAGCGGTGCCGCTGCTGGCTCAGGAAGAGCAGAGCCGGCTTCGCCGGCGGATGGACGCCTCACCTGTGGAGTGGTTTCCCGCGCTACCCCGGCAGGTGGCAGCCGCACGGAGCGCGATCGCCCGCTTTCTGCGGGTGGCGGTGGACGACCTCGCTCTCGTGCCCAATGCCAGCGCCGGTGCGAGCGTCGTCTACGCCGGTGTCCCCGAACGACCCGGTGGCGACATCGTGGTCACCGATCACGGCTATGGCGCCGTGACCATGGGGGCCGAGCGCCTGGCCCGGCGCTGGGGCGGCCTGGTCCGCACGGCACGGGTACCGCTCGACGCCGACGCCGACACGGCTTACGCGCGGGTCATCGGGACGCTGAGTGAGAAGACCGGGCTCATCGTCCTCGATCACATCACCTCGGCGACGGCGCGTTGGATGCCGGTGGCGCGGATCGCCGCCGAAGCGCGCAGGCGGGGCATCCCGATCCTCGTGGACGGGGCGCATGTGCCGGGACTGGCCGACGACCCCCTCGCCGACCTCCAGTGCGACTTCTGGGTCGGCAATCTCCACAAGTTCGGCTGCGCCCCGCGGGGCACGGCGGCGCTCGTCGCGCGCACCGAACTGCGTGACCGTCTTCACCCGCTGATCGACTCATGGGGCGCTCCCGAGCCCTTCCCCGACCGGTTCGACACCCAGGGGACCGTCGATGCCACCAGCTACCTCGCCGCGCCCGCCGCCCTCGGCTTCATCGAGGACACCTGGGGATGGGGGAAGGCCCGCACGTACATGTGCGAGCTGGCCGACCACGCGGAGCGGATCATCGCCGTGGCGTTCTCGGACCTGACCGGTCAGGACTGCCGCGTGGATGTGGGGATGCCGGTCGGTGCCATGCGGTTGGTGCGGCTGCCCGCGCCGTTGGCCGCCACCCGCGCCGAGGCCGACGCGCTACGCGACCGGGTCGGGCGGGAGCTGGGTGTCGCCGCGGCCTTCACCAGCTTCGGAGGCGTCGGCTATCTGCGCCTTTCGACGCACGTGTACAACACGGCTGCCGATTTCGAGTACTTCGCCGAGCGTTGCGTTCCCGTGCTCGGGGCATGGTCCCGCGCCAGCGAGCGGGAGTGAGGGGACGGGTGGGAGCCTCCGCCCCCGCCTAGGAGCGGGGGCGGAGGCGGAGGCTGTCCGGCCTCAGCCGACCTCGGCGGTCACCGTCCGGCCCGGCTGCACGGAGATGTCGGCGAAGGTGTACGTCGTTCCGTCGACGACCTTGGTCCTGACCGGCCGGGCCGTACCGTCCACCGTGACCGACGAGCGTCGGCCGGGGAAGCGGGCTTCCCACGTGTACGCGGAGGGCCCGCTGTTGGTCAGGGTCGACTTCGTGGATCCGTCATGGCGCAGCGCGAACGTCTGGCCGCCGATCTCCAGTTGGTCGATCTTCAGCCAGTCCATGCCTGCCGGCAGGCGGGACTGCGTGGTGAGTCGGTGGTGGGGGGCGTCGGGCTCGACGCCCAAGAGGCCCTTCACCGTCTGGTCGACCAGGGTGTACGAGACCTCCGGGTAGTCGCCGTTGGGTCCCTGCCGGGACACCGGGTGCTGCACGTCGCGCTGGTCGTAGACGTGGTTCATCCACTTCCACGCGGTGTCGTTGCGGTTGTGGGCGAAGAAGGTGTCGGGCAGGTACGAGATCGCCTCTATGTTGGCCGGCTTGCCGCTTCCGCTCGCCTGCTGGTCGACGTAGTCGAGGTAGGCGTCGTTGCGTGCTCCGGGGGCGATGAGCCGCTTCATGGGCATGAACCAGCTGTTCTCCTTGCCCCAGCCGGTGAGCGCCTGGCCGTCGACGGTGTAGCCCCGGACCATGGACTCACCGGAGCCGGTGCCGCTCCAGGTCGAGTTGAAGTACTCCTTGAGATCGGCGGCCTTCTCGGTGAAGTCGGCGGCCAGTGCGCTGTCGCCCTTGCCTTCCGCGAGGGCCGCCATGGCCAGGTACGCCTGGTACTGGGAGGCGATGGCGTCGCCCGACTCGGCGAGTCGTTCCTCGCCGACTTCGTTGTAGCTCGCGGCTCCGGCGAAGATGCCGTCGCCCGTGCCCTCGGCGACGCCGTTGGGCTTCTGGCCGTCGTGGAGCGCGATGAACTCCTTGGTCGTGTGCCGGTAGAAGTCCCACAGGACCGGGTCGTCCAGATACGCGGGGTCGCCGCTCCAGCGGTAGGCCTCATGGGCCTTCTCCACCAGCTCGAAGGGGGCGGGGACCTCGCGTACGTAGCTGTTGGGGTTGCGGTAGTCGATCGACAGGTAGGTCTTGTTGTCGAAGTTGACGGCCCACACGGGGAAGTACTTGTGCTTGGCCGTGGACGAGGCGGCGAAGGCCCGCAGCATGCTCTTGTTCTCGGCGTGCAGGCCGAGCACGGCCGCGCCGCCGAGCTGGTGGACCATGTCGCGCGAGTAGTAGGCGCTGCGGTGGGCGTAGCCCGCCCAGTAGGACGGGCCGTAGGTGGCGGTGCCGGAGCCCGAGGGGTAGCGCTCGTCGACGTTCAGTGGGCCCACGGTGCCCGGCAGTTGGACCCAGCTGTTGGCCTTGCGCTTCGCCCAGCCGAACATCTCGACGACCTTCGGATCGGACGAGGTCACGACCGGGTCGGCGGGGGCGGCTGGTGAGATCATGACATCGTCGGCGTTGACCCAGCCGTCGCCGGATTCGAAGGCCGTCTCGAGCTGGTCGCCGGCCCTCAGCTCCACCCGGCTGATCGTGTAGCGGGCATATGTGGAGCGGCTCGGCAGGCTCACCGCGCCGACGGTGGCGCCGTTGACCCGGACGACGAACGTCGCTCCGGGGCCGCCGGTGGCGATCCAGGCGGAGAAGTCGTACATGCCGGGGCCGTTGGCGGTGACCGTCTGCGAGACCCGTCTGCCCGCTCCCGCGTCCAGGTAGACCAGCTTGGTGCCGCCGTGCGGGAAGTTGGAGGCGACGCCTGTGCCCGGGGTGAAGGTCCAGCCGGTGGATCCCTGCTCGAATCCGGGGTTCGCGATGGTCAGCAGGGGCTGGCCCGCCGCGGCGGCCTGGCCGCCCAAGGCCCACGGGGTGAGCGGGGCGAGCAGGGCCATGGCCGCGACGAGGGCCAGGCGTGTGGGTCGAGTGCGTCTCATGAGCTCTCCGGGCTAGCGGGCCGGTACGGGTGGCCGGACGCTAACAGTGCCCTTCAAGGCCCTGCAAGGCTCCTGCAAGGTTTCCATGCTGGATCGAGCAGCAAATTTTCAATGAAGTATTGCAAGTTCGATGGGGGGATGGTTAACGTCGCCACTCGTCAGTCTGGCGCTCGCCGGCTTGGCCCTTCGATCCGCGAGGCAAGGGGTTGTGTCATGGGCATGAACCGTCGCAATGTTCTGCGGGCAGGCGGCATACTCGCCGCCGGTGCCGGCCTGGGAGGCCTCACCGCCTGCTCCGGCACGGGTGTCACGGGCAAGGGGGGCGGCGCGTCCGGCGACCCGGCGAAGGGAGACATCGAGGTCTGGAGCTGGGCGGGCCCGGCCGCCGAGATGAAGGCGCTCGTACCGGCGTTCAACAAGCAGTACCCGGACATCAAGGTCACCGTCCAGGACATCGGCAACCCGGCCATCTGGGACAAGATCACCACAGGACTCGCGGCCGGCGGAGCCGGACTCGCCGACGTGCTCCACATCGGCGTCGACTACCTGCCGGGCTACGTCGAGAAGTTCCCGGGCGGCCTCGCCGACCTGAGCAAGCTCGGCGCGGACACCTACAAGGACGCCTTCGCCAGGGGCCTGTGGCAGACCGTCTCGTCCAAGGGCGGCCGGGTGAACGCCCTGCCCTGGGAGGCCAACTCCGCCGGCTTCTACTACCGGGCCGACGTCTTCGAGGACGCGGACGTCGACGTCCACGCGATCGACACCTGGGACGACGCCGTCGAGGCCGGCAAGCAGATCAAGGCCAGGACGGGGAAGTACCTTCTCGGGATCGACAAGCCCGCCTCCCAAGCCGACTCCGCGAACTTCTTCCAGATGCTCCTGCAGCTGCAGGGCGCCTTCTACTTCAACCTGGACGGCGAGATCACGCTCGACTCGCCCGAAGCCGTCAAGGCGATGACGATCATCAAGCGGATGAACGACGCCGGTCTCGTGAGCGACGTCTCCGGCGGATGGAACGCGCTGATCAGCTCCATCAAGAAGGGCACCGCCGCCGTACTGCCCATGCCCACGTGGTTCGGCGGCATCATCGAGGAGACCGTCCCCGGCGAGGCCGGCAAATGGGGTGTGCGCCTGCCCCCGGCCGTCCGCCGCGGCGGCCTCACCAGTGCCACCGTCAACTCGACCCACCTCGCCGTGTCCGGCACCAGCAAGCACCAGGCCGCGGCCTGGAGATTCGCCGAGTTCATCCTCACCCGCCCGGAGAACCAGGTGAAGATCTACAAGGAGAAGGGCATCGCGCCCGCCCTGATGAAGGCCTACGACGACCCGGTCTTCCACGCCGAGTCGACGTTCTTCAGCGGCCAGAAGAAGGGCGAGGTCTTCCTCGACGCGCTGAAGGCGGACTCGCCGGCGTTCAACTACACCGCCGACTACGCCCGCGCCCTCAAGGCCACCACCGACGCCCAGACGAAGGTGCTCCTCAACGGCGCCGACCCCGCCAAGGCGCTGCGCGAGGCCGCCGATCAGCTCGCCCGGCAGACCGGCCGCAAGAAGGCATGATGACCGCCCTCACCTCGCCGGCCGGCACGAAGCCGCGGACGGGCGCGGCCGAGAGGACGCGCCCGCCGCGGTTCACCGCCCGGCGCCTGGCCCCGTACGCCTTCGTCCTGCCCGCGCTGCTGCTCTTCGCCGCGTTCAAGATCTACCCGATCGGCCAGTCCTTCGTCCTCAGCCTCTACAAGACGGTCGGGGGTGCCGACACCTTCGTCGGCGCCGACAACTACGCCCGGCTGCTCGACGACCCGCTGTTCTGGACCGCGCTGCGGAACACCGGAGTGATCCTCGCCGTCCAGGTACCGGTGATGCTGGTGCTCGCCACCGGACTGGCCGTCGCCTTCGACTCGGCGCTGCTGCGCGGCCGCTCGGTGTTCCGGCTCGGGTTCTTCCTGCCGATGATCACCGGCCTGGTGGCGTACGGCCTCATCTTCTCGGTCCTGCTCAACGAGAAGTACGGGCTGGTGAACTGGCTGCTGGGACTGGCGGAGATCGGCGAGGTGCCATGGCTCGTCGACCCGCTGTGGGCGAAGGTCTCCCTGGGCCTGGCCCTCACCTGGCACTACACCGGCTACAACGCGGTGATCCTGCTCGCACGGCTGCAGTCCATCCCCACGGAGCTGTACGACGCGGCCTCCGTCGACGGCGCCGGTGCGTGGAAGTCCTTCCTGCACGTGACGCTTCCGGGACTGCGACCGGCGATCCTGCTCACCACGGTGCTGTCCACCATCGGCACCCTGCAGATCTTCGACGAGCCCTACATCCTCACCCGCGGCGGACCGGACAACGCCACCCTCACCATCGGCGTGTACCTGTACCAGAACGCCTTCGTGTACTTCGACTTCGGCTACGCCTCGGCCATCGCCTACGCCCTCGCCGTACTGATCGGCATCCTCGGGCTGATCCAGTTCCGCGTCCTGGGAGACAGGAAATGACCACCGACACGACCGGAACCGTCAGAGCCACGGGCCGCGACACACGCCCACGGCGCAGCCGTGGCAGCAGCATCATGCTGACCTCAGGCCTGGCGATCGCTCTCGCCGTGGTCGTCATCCCCTTCTACTGGCTCGTCATCGCCAGCACCCACAGCTCCCAGGAGATCTTCGACTCCCCGCCACCGCTGCTCCCCGGCGGACACCTCGCGGAGAACCTCTCCCACCTGCAGGAGACGGCGTCCTTCGGCCGCGTCGTGCTGAACTCGCTGGGCATCGCCCTCATTTACACGCTGAGTGCGGGAGCGGTGTGCACACTGGCCGGCTACGCCTTCGCCACGTACCGCTTCAAGGGCCGCGATCCACTGTTCGGCCTGCTGATGCTGGGCCTTGTCATCCCGGCCCAGGTCACCCTGGTGCCGCTGTTCAAGCTGATGGCCGAGCTGCAGTGGCTCAACACCTACCAGGCCGTGATCATGCCCAACCTCGCCCTGCCCTTCGGGATCTTCCTGATGCGGCAGTCCATGGCGGCGCTCCCCGACGAACTCCTCGACTCGGGCCGCATGGACGGCTGCGGAGAGCTCCGGCTCTTCGTCAAGGTCGTCCTCCCGCCGATGAAGCCGGCGCTGGCAGCCCTGGGCATCTTCCTCTTCCTCTACCAGTGGAACGACTTCATCTGGCCCCTGATCGTGCTGCGCGACGGAGCGTCGTACACCATCCCGGTGGCACTCGCCTCCCTGCAAGGAGTGGACGACACCGACTACGGCGCCATCCTCACCGGAACGGCCGTCGCCGCGATCCCCATGGCCGTCGTATTCCTCGCCCTGCAACGCCATTTCGTCTCCGGCCTGCTCGCCGGAGCCGTCAAGGAGTGATGTGAGCACCCTGACCCACGAGGCCGTCACCACCGCCGAACTCGCGCCGACTACGTACGAGCCGCTGCTCGACACCGTCGAGATGGCCGTCCTCGCTCCCGGAACCGAACCGACATGGACGCTGTCCGAGCTCCCGGACGGCCTGCGGATGCTCCACATCGACGCCGGCGGCGCACCCGTCGAGATCCGGTTGTCCCTCCCCCTGGGTGACGCGACCGGTTACTGGCACCCCAAGGCCGGCTGGACGCGCACCATCGTCCCCGACTGGGCGGGGCGATCCACCGTCAGTCTCGTCGACGGGTTCGCCACGGGATGCCTGTACGACCACTCCGGTGCGACCATGCTCACCTTCGCGGCAACCGACCCGGTGCCCGAGGTCCGGCTTCGCTTCGGGGTGTCCGAGGAGAACGACACCTACGTCGTGCACCTCGAACTGCCTGCGGCCCCGGACCCGCACCGCATCCTGTTCGTGCCGCGCCGCCCCTCGGTCGCCTCGGCGCTGGGAGCCCTGCGCGACTGGTTCGCGGCCGGGACGCGGGCCATGCCCGTCCCGGAATCGGCCCGACTGCCCGTCTACTCCACCTGGTACGCCTTCAACCAGCAGGTGGACGCCGCCTCCGTCGAGCGGCAGGCCGAACTCGCCACCGACGTGGGCTGCGGAGTGCTCATCCTCGACGACGGCTGGCAGCACCTGGGCAGCGGGCGTGGCTACGCCGGCTGCGGTGACTGGAAGGCCGACCCCGCGAAGTTCCCCGACTTCACCGGGCACGTCGACCGCGTGCGCCGTACCGGCCTGCGATACATGGCCTGGATCGCCCCGCTGCTGCTCGGCCCCGAGGCGGACTGTTACGACCAGTGGGCAACCTGCGCACCGGTCGCGGCGACCGTACCCGGGGCATACGTCCTCGATCCACGCCGGCCCGAGGTGCGGGCCCACGTGGTCGACACATGTGTGTCCCTCGTTCGCGACCACGGGCTCGACGGCCTCAAGATCGACTTCCTGGACGAGGCCATGGTGTACGCCGGCGGGGGCGACGACATCGGGCAGACCCTGACCCTGCTGCTCACCGAACTGCGGTCCGCGCTGGAAGCGGAACGTTCCGAGCTCCTGCTCGAACTCCGGCAGCCGTACGTCGGCCCCGGCATGGTGCCGTTCGGCAACATGCTGCGGTCGTTCGACTGCCCGGGCGACGCCGCTGCCAACCGGGTGCGCACGATCGACACGGCCTTGCTCGCCGTGGGCGGAGCCGTACACTCCGACCCGCTGCTGTGGAGCACGGCAGGCCCCGTGGAAGCCGCGGCGCGGCAGCTCGTCGGGGCCCTGCATTCGGTACCGCAGATCTCCGTCCGGCTCGACAGGCTGCCGCCCGACCACATCGAGGCGCTGCGCTTCTGGCTGGCGCAGTGGCGGCGGCTGCGCCCGCAGCTGCTCGACGGAACCGTGCGGCCCGGCCGCCCCGACGACCTGTACACCCTGGTGCGTGCCGAGGCGGACGGGGTGAGCGTGCTGGCCGTGCACGGCGAGCGCGCGGTGCGTGTCCGGCCTGCGGAGTCCAGGGAAACGGTTCTGGTCAATGCCTCGGACGTGGACCGTCTCGTGCTGGACGTCGAGGGCGCCGCAGCGTATACGGAAATCGCGGTCCATACATGTGACGGCCGTATGATCGAGCGGAGCCGGACAACCCTCCACCCCGGGCTGCAGAGCCTTTCCGTTCCGCGGATGGGGTTGGCACTGGTCAGGAGCATCGGATGAACCTCATGTCGAAAGGGGACCTGTGAAGGTCGGCATCGTCGACATCGCGGCTCGCGCGGGAGTGAGTGAGGCGACGGTCAGCCGGGTGATCAACCGGCGGCAGGGGGTGGCGAAGAGGACGCGGGACGCGGTCGAGAGCGCCATGGCCGAGCTCGGTTACGAACGCCCGGTACAGGGCCAGCTGGTCGCCGTCGTCACCGAACGCGTCTCGAATCCGTTCTTCGCCGACGTCGCCGAGCGCATCGAGTCCTCGCTCGCCCCGCACGGGCTGAAGACCGTGCTCTGTCCGGCGTTCCCCGGCGGTGTGCAGGAGCCCGAGTTCATCACGTCCATCGTCGACAAGGGCATCGCGGCCGTGGTCTTCCTCTCCGCGTCCAACACGCTGGACGGCGCCGACACCGACGCGTACGAACTGCTCCGTGCCCGCCGTATTCCGTACATCGGCGTCAACGGCGAGTTCGCCGACGGGGTGCCCGCCCCCGTCTTCACCACGGACGACGCGCTCGCGGCGGAGCTGGCCGTCGACCATCTGTACCGGCTCGGCCACCGCAGGATCGGCATGGCCTCGGGGCCGACGGGCAACCGGCCCGCCGAACGGCGGGTACGCGGCTTCGTGGAAGCGATGAGCAGGCGCGGTGTCGAGGACGCCGAGCAGTGGGTGATCCGCCAGTCGTACACCGTGGAGGGCGGTCAGGCCGCCGCCGCGTCCCTGCTTGGCCTGGGCGCCACCGCGGTCGTGGCGGCGAGTGACTACATGGCCCTCGGCGCGATTCGCGGAATCCGCCGCCAGGGGTACTCCGTGCCTGGCGATGTCTCGGTCGTCGGCTATGACGGGACGATGATCACCGAGTTCCTCGACCCGCCCCTGACGACGGTGCGGCAGCCCACGGATCGCCTGGCACTGGAGGTCGGGCGGAGCATCCTGGAACTCGTCAGCAACCGGGACGTACCGACCGGAGAGCTCCTCTTCGACCCGGAACTGGTGATCCGAGCCTCAACCGGTCCGGCCCCGGGGGCGTGAGCGGGCGCCGCTCCGTCGCCGGAGATGGCCCGGGCTGACGACACCGACCGGGCAGCCGTCCTCACCCATCGGATGCTGCTGTGTGTCCCCACAGTTGCAGGTCCACATCGTGCCCTCCGGCCTGGGCGTCGCGCGTTTCGCGGGAAGCCGTGTGGCGGTGCGGGAGCCGGCCGTGCGCGGCTTCGGCGTGGATCACCACGTAGGCTTCGATGTCACCGCCCGAGCCGTCGATGACGGTCTCGCCCACGCCCCGGGAGAACAACCCCCTGAGCCGACTGCGCCGGGTGGCGGCGATGACGGTCTGGGTGGCGTTGACCTGTCGGCGGCTCACCGATCAGGGCGAGCTGTTCGGGGTGCTCCGCCGGGGCGAGGCCGATCCGGGCCGAGGGCCTCCGACTTCGGACGGGACACAGCCATCGCCCGGTCCTGCCGACTTGGGTCAGAGCGCTCCCGTGATCAGGCCCAGGCCACCCGCCGTCGAGACGCTGAGCACGGCCGTCCGGAGCAGCGCCGACGGCAGTCGCCGTGCGATGAGCACGCCGCAGGCCGTTCCGGCGACCAGTGCGGAGAGTTCCTCGGCTCCGGGCGCGACGAAGCCCAGAAGCAGGGCCGTCACCAGGTTCTGCACGATGAAGAAGGCGCTGAGGCTCCCGCGTGTGGTCGCCGCGTCCCACTCGGCGTTCGCCGCGTAAAGGCCGATCGGTGGGCCGCCGACGCCGCCGACGACATTGAGCAGAGCGCTGCCGGCGCCCGCGGCCAGCGCACCGTGACGGCCGCTCATCCAACGTGAGCGCACTCCGGAGGCCAGCAGCGCCACGGCGGCGAGGACGCCCGCGCCGGCGATCACCGCCAGCCAGCGGGTGCTCATGCCGCGGAACGCGAAGGCGAACAACGGTGTGCACACCACCGTGGGCACCAGGAGACGGATCACGTCGACGACGCGGGTGTGGCGTCTGTCGCGCGCGAGCGGCAGTACCGAGGCCAGTGCCGCAAGTACGACGGTGGAAGCGACACCCTCATGCGGCCCGAGGCAGACCACCATGAGGGGTGCCGCGATCAGGGAGAAGCCCATTCCGGTGGCGCTCTGGGCCACCGCACCGGCGAAGACGCCGATCAGGGCGAGCAGGTGCGGGGAGGTGAGCAGGTCCCGCGTCATCGGACCGCCTGCCGGTCGAGCGCGCAGCGGCGCTGGAAGGCCAGCGCCACGCCCATGAGAGCGGCGGGCACGACGCAGAAGCCCAGCAGCATGGCGGTGAGCGTGGAGTGGGACTGTGCTGTCGGGTGCCCCTGGGTCGTGGCGACGAAGCCGCCGAGAGAGAGGATCGCGGCATACACGTACGGACCGAGGGCGGACGCGCTCGCGTCGGCCGCCGTCCACATACCCGTGTACGCGCCCGCATGGGCGGAGCCGCGTGCTTCAGCGGCGGCCACCGCGTCCGGAACCATCGAGAAGGCGAGCAGTTGCAGCCCGGCGAACGCGACGCCCATCGCCACGATCAGGCCCAGCGTCGCGAACGGGCCTACGGTGCGTCCCGCGAGCAGCGCGAGCGCTCCGCCCATGAAGATGCCCTGCGAGAGCAGCAGCCCGCGCTGCTTGCCGATCCGGCGTGACACCCACATCCAGCCAGGGCCGGCGACCACGGCGGGGGCGAGGAAGCCTGCCATGAACACCGGGGTGAGGCGGCCGTTCCCGAGGACGTACGCGGTGTAGAAGGGCACGGCCGCGAGAAAGAGGTGAGTGGTGGTCCCGGTGAACAGGTACGACAGCACCAGGGCCCGGAAGTCGCGATCCCGCCACACGATGGAGGTTCCCGTCGCTGCCGAGCGAGGTCGCTCGTCCGGGATGCGGAAACCGCAACGGTCGGTCAGCCGCCGCACGCCTGCCACGGCGACGACGCAGGTCAGCGCCATGGATGCGGCCAGTACCACGGCCATGCGCGAGTAGCCGTCGCGGTCGGCGGCGGACGACACCAGCGCGGGCGCGGCCACGCCCGCGCCGAGCAGACCGAGGGTGAGGAAGAGCATCCGGAACATCAGAACGCGCGTGCGCTCGTGATAGCCGATCGGCAGATCGGACGGTGTGGCGAGGTAGGGCACCTGGAAGGAGGCGAAGAGCAGGTTGCCGGTGACGAACCAGACACCGACCCAGATCGCGGCCGGCGCGCCGGAGAGGCCGTCGGGGACCGTGAACATCGCGATCATGGCGGCCCCCAGCAGCAGGCCCAGGCGCAGCAGGCCTCGGCGATGCCCGTCCCGACGTGCCTGGCGGTCGGAGAGCGCGCCGAGCAGCGGGTGGACGATCACGTCGAGGATCTTCGGCACGAGCAGGGTCAATCCGGCCAGGAAGGGCGGGACGCCGAGGGTGTTCGTGAGGAAGTAGAGCAGCAGCAGGCCTGGAACCGTGACCCACACGCCCATGCCCAGTGATCCGGCGGCATACCGGGTGAGGTCACCGGCCGCGGCTCGCGGGGACGAGTCGGGCTGCGCGGGGGGCACGGCCACGGGCGGGTCGGGTGTCGCCTTCATGAGGCCGCCTTGTGACGCGCTGTCACGCCCGCGGCCAGTTCCGCTCCGTCGAAGGCACCGGAGCGCACGCGCCGGGCCAGCGTGCGCGAGACGATGCGGTCGGTCAGCCACGGCAGGTGGCGGGCGAGGAAGAACTCGACCGCCCCCTTGCGTGTGGTCGTCACATCCCGGCGCGCCTGGCGGACGAGTGCCGCGCGCAGGACCGCCTCGACCACGCCGTCGAGAGGCTCGTAGGTGCTCATGCCCTCGAGGGAGAGCCCGGCGGCGGCGGTGGAGTCGTGGATCGGGCTGCGCACGGCGGACGGGTAGACGCAGGTGACGCCGACATGGGTGCCGACTTCGAGCCGCAGGGCATCGGCGTACGCCACGAGCGCCCGCTTGGACGCGCCGTAGGCCGCGGCCAGCGGCAACTGCAGGACGGCCATGCGAGATGCGAGCATGACGACCCGTCCGCGGGAGCCCAGCAGGGCGTCCATACAGGCGGCGGTCACCCGCCAGGTGCCGAGCAGGTTGATCTCGATCTGGCGGCGGACCTCGGCACCGGGGGCCAGTTCGGCCGGGGCCGGTCCGCCGATCCCGGCGTTGTTGATCAGGAGGTCGAGGCCGCCGAGGGTGTCGAGCGCGGCGGTCACCGCGGACCGGACGCTGCGGTCGTCGGTGATGTCGCACGCCAGGACCTGCACCGGGTCGCCGGGACCGGGGCGGAGATCGAGTCCGACGACGTGCGCGCCGAGGTCGCTGAGGCGGGCGCAGACCGCCCGGCCGATGGTGCCCGAGGCGCCGGTGACGATGACGCGCAGTCCGTCCGCGTCACGCAGTCCGCGGCGCCGGGCGGCCGGGGCGGTGCGGTGCTCGGTGTGCTTCGTGGCGGTCATGCGGAGGTCCGTTCGTCGTTGGCCGGGCTGAACGCAAGGGCGTCACCGTGGGCGAGCCGGGCGCGCCCCGCCTTGATCTCGCGCGGCAGGTCGGCGAGGTAGTCGTCGAAGTCGATGCGCATCATCGGCCGCCGGTCGTGGCCCCAGCGGTCGGTGGCGGCCCTCAGGGCACGGTCCACCGCGCGGCGCCGCTCCTCGGCCGGGGGCAGGGCGTATGTCCCGCCGAGGTAGGCGGCGGCCAGTTTGGCCTGGGCCTCCACCACGGGCAGCGCGGCGCCTGTGGACTGCATGAGCCCCACGAAGGCCAGGCTGGGCTCGTCCAGGTGGAAGACGCGCTTGTACAACGGCAGGCTCTCGGGGTCGTCGCCCACCCAGGCGGGTGCCAGGAACGGGATGGTCACCCGATAGCCGGTGGCCCAGACGATCACGTCGACGCCGTCGCTGGTGCCGTCCGAGAAGACCACGCGATCACCGTCGAGGCGCTCGATGCCGGGCCGTGCCACCACCTTGCCGTGGGTGAGGCGGTGCAGGACGGTGTCGCTGATGGTGGGGTGGTTCTGCAGAAGCCCCCCGCTGGGGGCGGGGAGTCCGTAGCGCTGCGGGGTGCCCACGGCCAGACGGAGCATGGCTTCGGCGATCCGCTGGCGCAGGCGCCACGGCAGCACCGCCAAGGCGCCGCCGGTGGCGTCCGACGGCCGACCGAAGAGGTACTTCGGCACGATGTGGACGCCGTGCCTGGCCGAGAGCAGGACCGGGCCCCGCGCGACGTACGACGCGTCGACGGCGATGTCCATCGCGGAGTTGCCCATGCCGACCACCAGGACCCGCCGGTCGCGGAAGGTGTCGGCGGTGCGGTACTCGTGCGCATGGAGCTGGGTGCCGTCGAAGCGGCCCGGGTAGCCGGGCTCGGGCCGACGCGGTTGCCAGTTGTGGCCGTTGGCGATGACGACGGCGTCGTACCTGTCGGTCTCACCGGTCTCGGTGGTCACCGCCCACGTGCCCGCCGCGCGGTCGCGTTCGACACCGACCACGGTGCTGCGGAAGCGGATGCGGGGGGTGAGGCCGAAGGCGGCCGCGTAGTCGGACAGGTAACCGGCCACGTGGTCGGCCGACGGGTAGTCCGGCCATGTGCCGGGCATCGGGAAGTCGGCGAACTGCGTGCGCCCCTTGCTCGTGTTGAGGTGCAGTGAGGCGTAGGCCGGTGACAGGCCGCTGGAGTTGTCCCTGGCCCACAGCCCGCCGGGGCGATCGCCCTTCTCGTAGGCGACGACGGTGAGCCCGGCGTCGAGCAGGGCTTTGACCGCTGCCAGGCCGGACGCCCCGGCGCCGATCACGGCGACGCGGGCGGGCGGGGCGGGGAGAATCGGCGTCATGGTGCTTCCTTCTCGGAGCCGGCGGGGACGGGCGACCCGGCGTCCGTGCGGCGGAACCGGGGGCGGGGCGGGTGGGTCAGAGCGTGGCGGCGCGGTCGAGGCGGCGGGCCATCAGGCGTGCGTAGCCCCGGGGCGAGACGCGGTTGGCCCACCACGCGAGCTTGGCCGTCGTACCGACCAGAACCAGGTCCTTGCCGGTGGCCACGGCCCGGACGACCTCGCGGGCGACGGTGTCGGACGTGATCTCGAGGCCGGTCGTAGGGCGCCGCACGTCGGCGGCGCGCGGCGCCTCGGTCATCCCGCCCGCCACGAAGGTCGGGTGCACCAGGGTCACCGAGATCCCTTGCGGGGCGAGTTCCGGCCGCAACGCGGTGAACAGGCCGGTGACGGCGTGCTTGGCCCCCACATAGGCCGGGCGGCCGAGGACGGGGGCGAAGCCCGCCACGGAGCCGATCACCACGATCCGCCCGCGGGTGCGGACGAGTTCCGGCAGTGCGGCCCGGGTACAGATCAGCGCCCCGTGGTAGTTGACCTCCATGACCCGGCGGTAGGTGGCGGCGTCGTGGTCGAGCAGCCCGCCGATCGCCGAGATGCCGGCATTGTTGACCAGTACGTCGATCCGCCCGTGGCGGGCGGTGATCCGCGCGAACGCTTCCCGCACCTGCTCCTCGTCGGTGATGTCGCAGCCGATGAGGCTGTCGTCGCCGGACGGGAGCACACCGGGCAGGTCCAGGCCCACCACGGTGTGTCCCGCCTCCTCGAACCTCCCCATCAGGGCACTGCCGATTCCGCCCACGGCACCGGTGACGACGGTGACTGCGGTCATGTACGTTCCTCTCTCGGGCTCTCTGGGGCGGGCTCTCACGGGGCTCCCGGCAGTTCCGGGCGCACCGCTCGACGGGCACCGCCGACCGGGAGCCGGGTGCCGAATTCTCGTTGTGGAGCCATGCGGAACGGCGCGGTGCGGTTCAGGGACGGGTCCGCGCGTCCTGCGGCGCCCGCCAAGGCCTGTCCCGGCCGATCGGCCATGCCGCCATGCCGCCGTGCCGCGTTGTGCTGGGAGCCAACCGTAGATGCTGCGAGCGGCAGGCAGAATGGCGGCGGGCACGGATTTCGAGGGGCCGGTTGTGCCGCACCACAAGGAGTGGGCACTATCGGGGGATGCGCCGAGGGCACGACTGGACCACTGTGATCGACCTCATCGAGCGGGTCGTCGGCGAGGAGGACCTGCTGGCCTCCTCCGTGGCGAGCGTCCGTGCGACGGTGCCGGAGATCGCGCAGCTCACGTCCGCCGACATCGCCGGACACACCCGCGCCCTGCTCGTCGCGGCGACCCGGGCGCTGGAAGCCCGACGCGGCCCGACACCGGCGGAAATGTCGTTCGTCGAGGAGCTCGCCGTGGCGCGAGCCCGGCAGGGCGTGCCGGTCGAGGCGGTGCTGCGGGCGATCCACGTGGCCGAACGTGCCATCTGGTCCCGGGCACGGGAGGTAGCCGCGGCCGACGGCGTCCCAGCCGAGTTGCTCCTCGACGCGCGCGAGCTCTTCGGCGACTGGGCGGAATCGGTGCGTGCCCGGCTGATCGCCGCCCACCGAACGGCCCGGGCCGAGCAGACCCCGCGTGAGAGCGAGCGGGCCACCGTGTTGTTGCGGCGCCTCCTCGCAGGCGGATCGGCGGCGGTCCTGGCGGCCGCGGAAGCCGGCCTGCCGGTCACCCGCGGCCTGTGGGTCCTGGTCTCGCGGCCCGCCGAGGCGGCCCTGGGCCTGCAGCGCTCCCTGTCCGACCATCCCCCGGTGCTGTCCGCGGTCCACGACGGTCTGCTCACCGCGATCCTCGCTCAGTCCCCGGCAGCCCTGCCATTCCCCACCGGGACCACGGCGGGCGTCGCCGGTCCGGCCGATCCCGAGGGCCTCGCGGCCGCGCAGCGGCTCGCGGTCGCCGCACTGACCGCAGCGCAGTCCGGGGGGCGAACCGGCGTCATCCACATCGCCGACGTCGCCACCCTGGCCGCGGTCGCGGACCGGGCCGACCTGGCCGCCGTGCTCCTGGCCCGTCACCGGTCGGCCTGGAGTGAACTCGGACCTGGTGCCGCACCGGTCGCCGAAGCGGTCAGCGCCTGGCTGGAGGCGAACCGGGAGGCGGCGCCGGCCGCGCAGCGGCTCTTCGTCCACCCGAACACAGTGCGCAACCGGCTGCAGCGCTTCGCCGACGTCACCGGGATCGACCCGCACACCACCTTCGGCGCCGTGGACGCGTGGTGGCTATGCCGCGCCTGGCTCGCCCAGGCCTGAGACGGAGAGCGGGCGCCGCCGTCCAGGGCACGCACGGTGCTGCGTGTGCCCTGGCGTACGGTGCCTCGTTCACGGCTGCGTCCGCCGTACGGCCGCGGCTGCCGTACGGCGGTGACAGCGATCCGGGGGCAGGGATGGCCTCAACTGCCCCGCTGCTCGATCTGCGTACGCACGTACCAGCACGGTGCGGTGCCGGAAAGACCCGTCCGGCACCGCACACCCGGGTTCAGTACCGCAGGCCGGCCCCGAAGGGGAAGAGGGGGTTCGGGCTCTCCTGGGGGACGTCCGGGCGGCCCTGCGTCACCTCCCGCATCGACCGAGGCAGTTGGAACGGACAGCTTGCCCTCGGGGCGGGCGCGGCCGAACAGGACGTCCAGCAGGGCCGCGTCCCCGGTTCCGTAGACGGTGAGCAGCGCGGCGGCGGGGCCTGGCACTCAGGCGTGTTTCATGCGCACCGCTGGAAGCCCGCCCTGGACGGAGCCAACGCCGCCGGTCTCACCAAGCGTCCGCGCATCCACGACCTTCGCCACAGCCATGCTTCCTGGCTCATCGCCGGCAAGGTCCCGCTGCCCGTGATCCAGGCCCGCCTCGGCCACGAGTCGATCACGACGACCGTCGACCGGTACGGACACCTCCTGGAGTCCTCGGACGACGAGGTCGTGGCGGCCGTCGAGTGGGCCTGGGCGCTGCGATCCCGCAGGCTGTCGCCGAGGCGGCTTGAAGGCGTGCCAGGAACGTTCCTCGTCGGGCTCTCTGAGCTGGAGGGTTCCGGGTCGATCCGCCGCCGGTCATGAACGACCACCTTGGGATGGGGCCTGGCCTCGCGAGCGGGGATTGGCGTGTCGTGTCCGCGTGGTACGCGGTGCGGGAGGAATCGGCGAGCACGGCTCTTCGCGCACTCGTTTGGCCAGCCCGTTCCGGGTTACTCGCAGATCAGAAGGATTCACCGGAGTAGATGGGAGAGGGTCATGGCTGTGCCGATTTTCCGTGGCAGTGCCCTGCAGCGGCACCGTCCACCATGGGGAGACCAAGATCCGTTCCGCGATTTCGAGAACGCATGGAGCGAGATGGGCCGGTTCCTGGAGCGGTCCACGATTCCAACGGCTGCAGGCGGCGCCTGGATGCCGATGGTCGAGGAGCAGGAAGAGGACGACACGTACGTCGTACGGGCCGAGCTGCCGGGTGTCCCCGCCGAGAACGTGGACATCGAACTGGAAGGCAACGAGCTGCTCATCAGCGGCGAGCTCACCGAGGAGAGCCGCGGCACCGTGCTGAGTCGCCGCAGCGGAAAGTTCTCCTACCGCACCACGCTCCCGTCGGCGGTGGACAGCGACAGCATCGACGCCGACCTGAGCGACGGCATCCTCACCGTACGCATCCCGAAGGCAGCGGAGGCGAAGCGTCGCAGGATCGAGATCGGACAGCACAAGCAGATCACCGGCGAAACCGCCTAGCCAGTCCTCGGTACCCGTGTAGCCGGTCTCTGCTACCAGTGCTCGGACCCGGTGGTCAGCTTGGCTCCGGGTCCGGCTGCTCCTTGTACGTCCTGCTCCAGGAGGTGCCGCATCGGCAGCTGTACTCCTCGATCAGGTCGCCGCTCTCTGACACCGCGATGCCTTGACGGACACGGACGTGTATGTGCTGGCTCACTGGGGGACACCGTGGTTCTTCGGGGCGGGTGGCGGGGAACCGCCTTCGCTGCGAGCATAAGCCGCCAAGCTCGACAAATGCCATCCTCCCGGCCGTGAGTGATCAGCGCCGACCGACCCGCTGATCACTCACGGCCCCTGCGCAACGGCTCCGCTCCCGCCATTCCCTCTCCCCCCCCTACGCTCGACACATGACCGAGAACGAGATCCAGCTCAAAGCCATCGCGGCACTCACCGCTCTGCGCGGCGGGGTCGGAGCGGACTACGTCTCCGACCTTCTCGGCGAGGTCATCCCGACGGCATTCCTCGTCCCCGACACCGACGATCCTGCCGCGGTCGGTTCCGCTGTGCTCGACCAGCTCTCCGAGCCGCTGAGTGCCTTGATCAACGGATTCGTCCTAGCCTTCGAGCAGGTGGCCGACGCCTATGACCAGACCGGGCCCGATACGCCCACCGAGGCGATCCTGCAGGCCCTCGCGCTGGACATCGCACGCGACCCGGACTGACCCCACCCGCATACCTCGACAGGACGGGTCATGCCGCCGAGGATGAATGGTCGGACTGGTCGAGGGTGAACAGTCCGCCATCGGGATCCCGGAGCGTCATCTGCAGACCACCGCCCCACTCCGGGCCGGCGACCGTGGCCCCACCGTGTTCCAGGGCCACTTCGACCGCCCTGTCCAGGTCGGGAACTTTGAAGTGGACCAGCCAGCGGGGCCGCAATTGGGGTTTCGGGGCGGCCTCTTCGACGGGCCCGCTGTTCAGCCTGGCGACGGGCTGCCCGCGCCGCCGAAGTACGACCTGGTCCTCCTCGTACGAGGTGTCGCAGCAGCCGTCGCTGTCGCCCTGGCCCCACTCCAGTACCTCGCCGTAGAACAGCGCCGCGTCGAAGGCGTTGGCCGTGTGGAGCTCCAGCCAGGCCGGGGACCTGGAGGCACCGACGCTCCACTCGGCCAGAACCTCTCCGTCCCAGACACCGAAGACCGCGCCCTCCCGGTCGGTCACCAGAGCGGCACGGCCGCTGGGCGGGTAGGAGACCGGGCCCACCCCGACCGTGCCGCCCCGCTCCCGGATCCGCGCCACGGCCGCGTCCGCGTCATCGACGGCGAAGTACGGGGTCCAGGCCACCGGTACGGCGAAGTCACCCGCCACGGCCCCCACGCCGGCGACCGGCACTCCGTCGGCCTCGGCCACAGAGAAAGCCCGCCCGAACCGGCCTTGATGAAAGGTCCAGCCCAGCACGGCCGCGTAGAAGCGCTCCGCTGCCTGACGATTGCGCGCCGTCAGGCTCAGCCAGCAGGGAGCGCCGATCACATCCGCTGCCACCAGCACCACGGGAGTCTCCCTCCGTGCGTGTCCGAAGACCCCCAGCTTGCGGGCGTAGGGGCGCCTCTCTATGCCGATGCCCCCCATCCCGCCTCTCTACGCGGACCTGCCGAATGGCCACGCCGCCGCGCTCACCGAAAGGTAGGAAGCCACGCCGTCCTCACGTGCCTCCGGTGTTCCTCGCCTCGGCGACTTACTTCTTGTCGGGCTTTGGGGTGAAGTGCTAGAAGGGAGACGGGTGCCACGAGCCGCCGCCTCCGTGACGGAGGCGGGAGAACTGGTTCCCACCCCTCCTTACCGTTCGCGCACATATTCCACATCTCGCGAGGGGATGGCACAGATGCTCACGGACGTGTTCCTCAAGGAAGTACGGGAACGCGGAAAGTACGACACCACCCACGAGGCCGACCGCGCCGCCCGCGTGGTCCTGGCGCTCCTCGGAGCCCATCTGGTCGGTGCCGACCGCGCCGGACTCGCCGCCCGGCTGCCGGAGACGTACGCCTTGATCCTTCTCAACCCGCTTCAGGCCGCCGAGCCCCTTTCGCCCGAACGCTTCGTACGCGCCACCGCCGCGTGGATCGAGGGAGCGACCGACGCGACCGCGCAGTGGGACATCGGCGCCGTGCTCAGCACGGCGGCGGAGGCCGCCGGCCCTTATCTCACGCACCGGATTCTGTTGCAGCTCCCTCCTGGGTACGACGTGCTGTTCGGACAGCCGACGCCTCTGTGAGCCGTCCCGGTGGCAGGGCCCGTGGCGGTCCCCGAGACTGGGCGTATCTCTCGTACTCGCGTTGCCGTGCTCGTGCTCGGCTCTGAGACGAAGGGACCCCTCCATGGCGATGCCTCCCCCTGCGGCCGAGTCCTCAAGACCGGCCGTACCCGGTCTGTCCGCGGGCCACACGGCAGAGACCGCCCGCCCGCTTCACGTCATGGAATGGTCCACTCAGGACGTGGCGGTCGGCGTGCTGATGGCCAACACTCCATGCACCGCCGCAGCTGCCGAGGACGTCCTGGCCGCCGCAGCGTACGGAGCCGACGTGAGTGTGGCCGAAATGGCCCGGGCCGTCGTGGACCGCTCACACGGACTACCTCTGCCGAGCGGTGTCGAGCGTGCTCTCCGCGTCGCCATCGAGGGCGTACGCACCCCCACCGCCCAGGTGTGATGTGCCCTCCTGCCCAAGCGAGGCAGTACGGCGAATGCACTGAGGCAGTTCCAGGAATGTCAGGGACGACTCCGTCAGGCCCCGGGAGACGTGGCCGCACACAGGGCCATGGACGACATCGCGTACACGCTGTGCGTACTCATGGCCAGACGCACGCTGCACGAGGCCGTCACCGCTGCGGAACAGCACCTCATCGGCTCTCCTCACGCAACGGATCCGTAGCCGGCCGAATCCGGACGGTACGAGGGCGACCGCCCCAGGTCGACACCCCTGCGTCCCTCTTGACAACGGGAAGCAGGGGGTACTAATCACGTATTCAGTGACATTTATGGCATTGACGTACGTTTACGTGGGCTGCCCTCCCTGAAAGGAGCCCGAGGCAGCCCGGCTGGAAGGGAGGCGGGCGTTCCCATGGACTATCTGTCGGTTTCTTCGTACCGCTACGACGGGTGGCCCGTCGTCGAGGCGTCCGGCGAACTCGACGTCGCGACCCGCGGCCAGCTGCGCCTGCGGCTGCATGAGGTGATCGCCGCGCACAGTCCGGCGAACGTCGTCGTGGATCTGAGCGGCGTGGAGTTCTGCGACGCGGCCGGCCTCAGCGTCCTGGTCGCCGCCCGCCGTGAAGCCAGGCAGCGATCGGGCGAGCTTCGCCTGGTGAGCCGGAAGAAGTCCTTCCGGAGGTTGCTCGAAGGCGCCCGGCTGGACGGCACCATGCCCCTGTACGACAGCCTCGTCCAAGCAGTGCTCGATCCCTGGCCGGCTGGCGTGAGCCCTGGAGGCGGCGTCCTCGGTGCTGTCGCCCATGCCGTGGAGACGGTGGCGTTCACCTGTGGCCATTGCTGGCACGAGTGGACGCTCGACTACGAGGTGCAACGCTCCGAGCGCGGCGACGGCGAGGGCGACCGGGGCAGTCGCGCTGGCGAGCGCTACTTCCGGAACGGAGCGCAGGTGCCGTCGCCCTACGTTCCGAGCGGCGCACCCGCGTGCCCGCGGTGCGGGCGACGCCGGCTCGGCCGCCTCGGCGCTCAGCTGCCGAAGCACGCGGAGAGTGCCGTCCCGGCGCTGTAGGGAGACGGCCGCGCAGCGCTGCCGCCGAGGCGGAAGCCCGGCGGGAGCGCTGCGGGGTACCGGCCGTGCAGGGTGCGGGACCGCTGGTATGGATTCAGGCGTAGCGCTGACCAGCGAAGGTCCGGACCGAGGTGTCAAGCCGGGGTGACGTTCTCGGCCTGCGGTCCCTTCGGCCCCTGGACGACGTCGAACTCCACCCGCTGGCCCTCGTGAAGCTCTCGGAATCCGGACGATGCGATGGCGGAATAGTGGACAAAGACGTCCGGACCGCCGCCTTCCTGTGCAATGAAGCCAAAGCCCTTCTCCGCGTTGAACCACTTCACCGTGCCGACAGTCATGGGGAAACTCCTTCGGTCAATATGTTGCGATCGATATTCACGAATTCGATGTCGAGGATGTCGCAGGCGCTCCTCATGTGTGTCGATCGCGCCCTCGACTTGCTCGCGCTTCAGAGGTCTCCGCCGTCGAGGCGTCGAGGTTGGGGGCTGTGGCATGCGGTGCGGCACGACGGGTGTCCGTCGTCTCTCGGGCCCGCCGAGCAGCGAGCCGCACCGCTCTCGCGGCGCCCTCCGGGTCGGCGGTGGAAACGGAGAGGCGGGCGAAACGGCGGCCGGGAAACAGATCCACGAAAGCCACCGGACCGGGTGCGCGCACGGCGGCGAAGTCGACGCCGCCCGCGTGGCGCCAGATGCCCATGCAGAAGCGGCCCGGCCGCCACGTACCGCGCTCGGGGGTACCCCGCAGGCCTCGCCACCAATCCGGCTCGACCCTCGCCCCCTGCACATCGACGAGGGGAACCCGGACGCCTTTGCGTCTGGCCAGCAGCGCCTCGCGCCATGAGAGCCGTACGACCACGGCATCGTTCTGGACCAGCAGGCCTGCCACGGGCTGCCTCCCTCCTCCGTACCTCGGCGGGATGCCTCAGCAGCCGGGGACGGTCGTGCCGCTGAGCTGGACCAGGCCGCAGAGGGTCTTCACCGACACCTTCCAGGTGCCGTCCTGGAGGACGGAGGTACCCAGGGAGTCGGGCAGGGCGGGGCTGCCACCGATCAGCAGGTCGTAGGTCACGTCCGCGTCGTTCGGCGAGGTGAACTCGATCCCCTTGACCTTTGCCGAGCTCGTGGCCGCGTTCTTGTCGCCCGCGAAGGCGCCGAGGACGGGCCGCATCTCCTCGCCGTTCTCCAGGAGCTTCACCTTCTCCGCCGTAGGAGTCTTCGGGTCGAAGAAAGCGGTCCAGTTCTTGGTGATCTCCGCCTTTGCCGTGCCCGGGTCGGCGGGCTGGTCGCCCTGGGTCGGCGCGATCTGAGTCGGCACGGGCGGAAGCACGGGGGTCGTCTCACTCGACGTCGCGCCGTCGTCCCCGCAGCCGGCAAGCAGAAGAGGGAGGGAAAGGGTCGCCGCGACGGCCACAGCCGCGATACGCGAACGTCCACGGCCTTGCCTGGGAGCCATCTCGCACCACCGGATGTCCGTACAGACCTAGCGAGAATCCAATAATTCAAGGGTGTGCCGGTTCTGGGAATCGTGCAAACGGCCTTGGGCCAGCCTTGCTGGAGCGATGCGGCGTCTGGCTGCGGCATCTTGGAAGAGCCCCAAACGGAGGCGACTTCAAATGTCGAGTGAAGGAGTCGTGAGCGTCCGAGAGGTGATCTCATGGCCACCTGTCTGATGGCGGCTGTCCGTAAGGGGTACCCGCTTTGTATGACTGCCCGGCTGGTCGGCAGAGACGAGTTGCTGAGCGAGGTACGTCCGTCGTCGTTCGTGGAAGGACGTGCTCCGGGACTTGCGCCCGTCATCGTGGCTTATGAGCGGCGGGGCAATGGGGAGCCGGTGGTCCTGCTGCACGGTGCTGGGCACCACCGGGGGGCGTGGGAAGGCGTGGTCCCCCTGGTGCATGAGGAACGCGAGACGATCGCCCTGGACCTGCCGGGCTTCGGGCAGTCGCCCGACCTGGACCCGGCCGTGCCGCGCGACCTGGAGACGACGGTCACGTGGATGGGAGCGGTGTTCACCGCCCTGGAGCTGGAGCGGCCGCATGTGGTGGGACATTCACTCGGCGGGCTGATCGCCCTGCGCCTGGCGCAGGCCGGGCTCGCCCGGAGTGTGACCGCGGTCGCCCCGGCGGGCTTCTGGACGCAAGCAGAGCGCCGCTACGCGTACGCCGTCCTGAACCTGGCCCGGCACGCTGGACGAATCCTCACCGCATCGCCGGAGGCTGTGGCGAGAGCGGCGAGGGCCACGCGCCTGGTGGGCCTGCCCGCCGCTCTGAACAGCCTGATCGGCCTGCGGCTTCCCGAGGGGCTGGCTGCGGAGCTGCGGGTCCTTCCCGAGTCCGCGGCTTTCGAGGCGATCTTGCGGGCCGGGCGGGCACTGGATCTGTTCACCGGGGACATTCCCGATGTACCCGTCACCATCGCGTGGGGCGGCCGGGACCGGATCCTGCCGCCATGGCAGTCGGTGCGCGCTCAGAGCATGATCCCCGGCGCGCGACTGGAACTTCTGCCGGGATGCGGCCACGTTCCTATGGCCGACGCACCCGAGCTCGTCGCCCGGGTGCTGCTGGAGGCCACCCGCTCCACGAACCCGCCGCCAGGGTTCCGGGCTGCGACCTGAAGCATCGCGCAGCCGGGTCCCGCCCCCGGTGACCGCTGATGCAGGACAGCTCGCGCGGAGGTGAGGGTCCGCCTGCCTCAGCGGGCCTTGGTGACCGGCGGGATGTAGTCGTCGATGAGAGTGCGCTGCCAGCGGGCGTGCGTTGTCCGCTTCTCGCGCCGGTCGGTGAAGCGGTAGCGGTAGAGCCGCGCACGTACGTACGTGGGTGGCGAGGTCGGGAACGGATTGCGGCGAAGGAGCCTGAGGACGACCGGGTCGTTGTCCAGAAGCTTGCCGATGAACGGCACGAACCAGGGCACCGCGTAGGCGGGTGAGAGCGCGGCGAACCACATCATCCAGTCGAGGCGCAGGTGGTACGGGGCGACCTGCGCGGGCAGCCGGCGGACATCACCCGGCTTCCCCTTGAACTCGTACGCCTCCCAGCGGGTGTCCTCGGTGATCTCGGGTTCGTCGGTGCCTTCGATCACCACCTCGTGGCGGACCCGGCTGACGCTGCCGAAGGCCCCGTAGGTGTTGACCAGCTGGAACGGGTTGAAGGAGCGGTTCATCACCTGGTGCCGCGAGAGCAGATTGCGGACCGGCCAGTAGCTGAGGACTGCCACCAGGGCGGCCACCGCGATCACGAGTGCCTCGTACCAGACCGGTGAGGCGGCGAAGGCCGGGGGTTCGGGCAGGGCAAGGACCTCGGAGGCCCACACACCATCGATCGCGGTCAGCGCGAGCGTGATCGTCAGCCAGTTCAGCCACGCGAAGTTCCCCGAGGCGATGAGCCAGAGCTGCGTGAGAACGATGAACCCGGCGGCCACGCTCGCGGCCGGCTGCGGGGTGAATAGCGCGATGGGCGCGACGAGCTGGGCGACATGATTTCCGGCGACCTCCGCCCGGTGCACCGGGCGCGGTAGGCGGTGGAAGAGCCGGCTGAGGGGTCCCGGCATCGGCTGGGTCTCGTGGTGGTAGTACAGGCAGGTCAGATCCCGCCAGCACGAATCGCCCTTCAGTTTGATCAGCCCGGCGCCGAACTCCAGGCGGAACAGCAGCCAGAGCAGCATCCACAGCACCAGGACCGGTGGCGCGGTGCGCTCGTTGCCCAGGAAGATCGCCAGGAAGCCGGCCTCAAGCAGCAGCGACTCCCACATGAAGCCGTACCAGGCCTGCCCGACGTTGACGATCGACAGATACAGCACCCACAGGAACGCCCACATCAGCATGGCGGCCCACAGCGGCACGCTGTCGGCCATCCCCGCTGCCACGGCGGCTGACAGTGCGGCTCCCGTCCACGCGACGAGCGCGAAGAAGCGGTCGGAGTAGTGGAGGTGGAAGACGCTGGGAGACCGCCTGAACGGAACGGCGCTGACGAAACGCGGGACCGGCAGCAGCCCGCGCTCACCGATCAGCCCCCGGAACTGGAGAGCGGTGCTCACGAAGGCAACCAGGTAGAGGGCCGCGAACCCCCGCTGGAACACCAGTCGGCCCAGCCAGTAGTCGGCGTCGGTGAACCACTCCACAACGACACTCCCACCGCACACCGGCCCGCCGCCATCCGCCCATGTCCCGTGCAGCGGGAACGGCTATGCCGGCATGGCCCGGTCCGCGACGGTGGAGATCAGCCGGAGATCTCCTGGGCGCCGGTGCTTCCGCGGATGATCTCGATTTTTCGTGGCTTGGCCTGCTCGGCCACAGGGATGCGTATGGTCAGAACACCGGCGTCGTAGTTGGCCTCGATGTTGCTGGTGTCCAGGGTCTCTCCGAGGAACAGCTGTCGGCTGAAGACCCCGTGCGGCCGTTCGGCGACCACCATGTCGGTGTCCTTGACCTCGGGCGCCGGACGTTCGGCCTTGATGGTGAGTACGTTCTGTTCGATGTCCAGGTCGATGGAAGCGGGGTCGACGCCGGGCAGGTCCAGGTGGATCAGGAAGGCCCCCTCGTGCTCGTAAGCATCGAGCGGCATAGCCGCAGGATGCGTGGCCGTCCCGAGGATCTGCTGAGTGATCCGGTCGAGCTCACGGAAGGGATCGGTGCGCATCAGCATCGCTGATCACTCTCTTTCGCACGTCTCATAGAGAGATTCTGTCTTGTGCAGCGAAGTGCCCAGATCGCCCAGCTCTACGCCCGATAGCCACGTGAAAGTACACGCCCCGCGTTCTTTGAGAACGTTGTGCAGCCTGTATGCAACCCCGGCAGGGGCCTCTTCTTTCGTCTTCCGTCGAAGGGGAGAGGGAGCGTCATCGGGCGTTGGCAGGCTCAGCTGATGTTGAAGAGTGGGCCGGTGATCGTCAGGCCGAGGTCGTCTCCGGCGTAGGAGAAGAACGCGATCAGCATGAGTGCCGCACCGCCGAGGGCGGTGTCCTTCATGAAGTGGGTCTGCTCCATCTGGCGTACCTGGGCCTCCTTCTCCCGCCAGAAGCCGTGCATCAGGACTGCGGTCGGGAAGGCGAAGGCGGCTATGAGAAGCGCGCCGAGGTCTGCCCAGATGCCGAGGGCGATGCTCAGCCCTCCGGCAAGGATCACCAGGCCGCTGGCAACTGTTGCCGGGACGGCGGCGGGTACGCCTCGGGAAGCGGCGTATCCACCCTTGGTCTTGGTCTTGGTCAGGTGCGCGGCGGCCGAGACGAGGAAGAGGAGCGCGAAGAGACTGCGTCCGATCAGAACGAGTACGTCCATGGTGGCCTCCTTGAGACACCTGGCCGTGATACTTCGGTGTTCCCACTGCGGCCCTCAGATGGCTCGGCCGTCGTGCCGTTCCTGCCCTCGGGCTCAGAGGCAGCGGGGCTGGGGGTTGCCGGCAGCGGCCGCCGCGCCGCCCACGGCTGACTGCCCGCCGCCGATGTCCTGGCGCTCCCGCCGGCTCTCGACGCCGAAGGCCTATTCGCGGATGCGCTCCGTCGTCACCGAGCGGGGTGTCGGGGCGGGGACAGCGTGCAGGGATGAGATAAGCGCAACGGACTCGATCGAGATCCACTGCCACCAGCCACGCCGGGACCCGACCCGGCGCAGATCACGGCGACCGGCAGCGGTACGGCCAGGCCGGCCACGAAGTCGAACGGCTCGGCGGCCGGCCACTCGGCCAGAGGCAGACGACGACGGTGACTGCTTGGTCGCGAAGAAGACGACTGTGTCCTTTCGAGAGCCGGGCGTCGCCGAGGCTTCTCTGGCTTCCGCGTAGTGGCCTGGGCGGCCGGCAGCGGCGGGGATCACGGCGCTCGCTGTCAAACCGTAGACGTTCGAGCTCACCGGCTGTGCACTACGGTGCGTAACCTAGCGCGGGGATCGGCCACGGGATCAGAGCTGAGGGATCATTGCCGTCTACGCAGTGATTGGGGGAGCGCTGGAGGAGCAGAGCCCTCCGAAGCTTCGCAGCTGCGGGTAGGACCACGGGGTGCAGGGAAAGCCGTGTGGCGAACGCCTAACGGTTCCCGATCGAGCAGGATCGAGGGGGACGCAGCCGGATGGAATCGGATGGATATGTCCGGTCGTTTGGCATCGTCGCAGGTGAGACGGGGCACCGAAATGGGTTCGAGTCCCACCCGCCCCACCAAGGAAAGCGTTCTGACCTGCGGAAACGCGCCTGGAAGAGTGTTTCCGCGTGCAGCGTTCGCCTCTCATCGGTGCGGCGAATCGGGCACCCCTGGTCTGGCCCGCCGGGGCCGGGCCTTGACCTTCTTGACCTGGGGTTTTCCCCAGCCGCCGCCGACCACCCTCACGGGCGCCTTGAAGCGGGCCGAGGTGAAGCTGCCGGTGCCGCACGGCCGCACGGCCGTGCGGCGAGGTCAGGGCGTCTGCGATGCGAGGGCCTTGCGGGCCGCGCGGCGTTCGGCCTGGCGTTCCGGGTCGGGGATCGGCGAGGCCATCAGCAGTTTCCGCGTGTACGGGTGCCGCGGGTTGCTGGTGGTCCGGTCGCAGGAGCCCGTCTCGACGATCTCGCCCTGGTACATCACCGCCACGCGGTGCGACAGGTGCCGGATCACGTCCAGGTCGTGCGAGATGAACAGGTAGGCGACCCCGGTGCTCTCCTGGATCTGGACGAACAGTTCGAGGATCGTGGCCTGCGTCGACAGGTCGAGCGCGGAGACCGGCTCGTCGCAGACGATCACGCGTGGTTGCAGCGCCAGCGCGCGGGCGATCGCGATGCGCTGGCGTTGTCCGCCGGAGAACTCGGGAGGCAGGCGTCGCGCGGCGTCGTCGGGCAGCGCCACCCGATCCAGCAGCTCGCGGACCCGCGCCCGGGCGTCCCGAGCTGTCAGGGCTCCGGTCGCGACGAGCGGTTCGGTGAGGATGTCGCCGATGGTGTGGGTCGGGTTGAGCGAGCCGTAGGGGTCCTGGAACACGACCTGGAGGTCGCGGGCCAGGTCCCGGCGCTCGCGCCGGGACGCGTGCGTGATGTCACGTCCCGCGTAGGTGACGGTCCCTCCGGTGACGGGCGCCAGCCCGAGGATCGCACGCCCGAGCGTGGTCTTGCCGGAGCCCGACTCGCCCACGACGCCGAGCGTCTCGCCCGCTTCGAGGGACACGCTCACGCCGTGCAGCACCTCGGTGGGTCGGGCCCTGAACCCGCGCCCGGGATAGGCGACGCGCAGCGACGCGACGTCGAGGAGCGGCGTGCCGGGCTCGTCGGATGTCGTCAGGGGGGCCGGTTCCCCGCGCTCGGCGGGTTCGATGGGTTCGGCGGTCACTCGGACACCTCGGTCGGGACGGGTGCAGTGGGCACGGACGGAGCTTGGGCAGGAAGGGAGGCGGCCGTACGGGTCCCGCGCAGGGGGGCCCGGGCGGGCCCGCCGTCAACGCCGGCCGCGAGCAGCGACCGCGTGTACTCGTGGGTCGGACGGTGGAAGATGTCGCCGACCGGTCCGGACTCGACGATCCGCCCCTGGCGCATCACCGACACGTGGTCGCACAGGTCGGCCACGACGCCGAAGTTGTGTGTGACCAGCAGCAGTCCCATGCCTCGCTCCGTCTGCAAGTCGCGCAGCAGATCGAGGACCTCGGCTTGTACGGTGACGTCCAGCGCGGTCGTCGGTTCGTCCGCGATCACCAGGTCCGGGTCGCACGCGACCGCACCGGCGATCAGGACGCGCTGCGCCATGCCGCCGGAGATCTGGTGCGGGTAGGACGCGTACGTACGCCGGGGGTCGGTGATGCCCACGCGGCTCAGCAGATCGAGCGCCCGGTCGCGGGCCTCCGCACGGCCGAGGCCGAGGATGCGGCGCATCGGCTCGACGAGCTGGAAACCGACGGTGAACGCTGGATCGAGATTGCTCATCGGCTCCT
This sequence comes from Streptomyces sp. NPDC055103, assembly GCF_053607625.1. Taxonomy (NCBI): domain Bacteria; kingdom Bacillati; phylum Actinomycetota; class Actinomycetes; order Kitasatosporales; family Streptomycetaceae; genus Streptomyces; species Streptomyces sp. NPDC055103. The sequence goes on along the minus strand of NZ_JBSGTX010000069.1, from coordinate 12,836 downwards.
GCGGGATGTACGCGATACGGCGCCCGCGCACCTGGGCGTACGTGCGCTCCGTGGCGCCGGCGAGCTGTGTGCCCGCGAACATGACGGAGCCGCCGAGGACTTCGCCACCGTCCGGGAGTACGCCGAGGATCGCGAACGCGGTCTGTGTCTTGCCTGAACCCGACTCGCCGACCAGGCCGTGGATTCGTCCGCGCCACATGTCCAGGTCGACGCCGCGCACGACTTCGGAGACGCCGCCGTCGGGCTGCGCGTACCCGATGCGGAGCCCGCGTACGGCGAGCAGAGTCTCGGCGGCGCCCGCCGGGTCGGCGTCGGCGGCTTCCAGGGGCGACGAAGCACCCTGGAACGCGGGCTTCTTGGACCGTTTGCGCGGCGACGCGGTCTCCCCGGCGCTGTCGCGCAGTGCCACGCTGAGGAGGGTGAGGGCGACGCAGACCGTGCTGACCATGAGGCTCGGCCACAGGAGCAGCAAGGGGTACGTGTACAGCCCCTTGAAGCCGTCGTTGAGCATCGTGCCCCACGTCACCATGTTCGGGTCGCCGAGGCCGATGAACTCCAGGCCCGCCTGGACCGCGATAGCCGCTCCGGCGACCGCCGCGGTCTGGATGATGATCGGTGCCCGGACCGCGGCCAGCACGTGGCGGCGGATGATCCGCGCGTCGGTGAGACCGGACACTCGTGCGGCGTCGACGTACGGTTCTCGGCGCACCGCCAGGACCGACGAGTGGACCACCCAGTAGAACGCCGGCGAGGCCAGGACGCCCACGATGGTCATCGACGACCACAGCCCCGGGCCGAGCACGGCGCGGGCCGCGAGCAGGATGACCATGCCGGGCAAAGCCAGCAGCAGGTTGACCGTCCACGTGGCGGCGGCCTCGAACCAACCTCGGAAGTAGCCGGCGACCAGACCTGCGGTGATACCCAGCGCGGCGGCCACCGCGAGGGTGAGCGCGGCACCGGAGAGACTGTAGCGACCCGCGTGCAGCAGGTTCGAAAGGACGTCGGTGCCGAGCGCGTCGGTGCCGAGCAGGTGGTCGCCGCCGGGGTCCCGGTGAGCCTGCGCGATGTCGCCGTCGCGCCTGCCGTACGGGGCGATCAACGGCGCGAACACTGCGGACAGGACGGCGGCGAGGAGCACCAGGATGGTGCTCGCGGCAAGGGGCTTGCGCAGCAGACGGTGCGCGAGCCCGGTGCGCGGCGCGTGGGCGGGAGGGGCGGTGTCGGGAGTCCCGGGCGGTCCGGACGGGGAGGTGATCGTGCTCATGCGCGCCGTGCCTTCGGGTTGAGCCAGCCGGTGGCCAGGTCGGTGACGAGATTGGCGATCAGGACGACGACGGCGGACACGATGACCAGGCCCATCACCACCGGCAGATCGCCGCCGACGGTGGCGGTGATGGTGTACTGGCTGACGCCGGGGAGGGTGAACACCTGCTCGATGATCACCGCGCCGCCGATCAGGCCGACGAATTGCAGCCCGAGCACCGACAGGGCGGGGCCGGCGGCGTTGCGCAGGACGTGGACGAACAGGATGCGCCGGGACGAGAGGCCGCGGGTGCGTAGCGTGCGTACCCACTCCTGGCGCAGGGTATCGATCACCGCGCCGCGGATCTGCTGGGTGACGATCACCGCGCTGCCGAAGGTCAACGCGATGACGGGTAGAGCGATGGACGCCAGCCAGCCGGGCGGAGATTCGGCGATCGGGGTGTAGCCGGTGGCCGGGAAGACCTCGAGGCGGATCGCGAAGACGGTCACCAGCAGCAGCGCGATGACGAAGTGCGGCAGCGCGATGCCGGCGACGGAGAGCGTCTGCACGACCTGGTCCGCGGTACCGCGCCGCGTGCCGGCCCAGACACCGAGCACGGCGGCGACGACCGCGGTGAGGACGGTGGTTCCGACGATCAGCGACAGGGTGACCGGGAAGCGGCTCGTGATGCCCTCGGCGACGTCCTGGCCGTTGAACCAGGAGCGACCGAGGTCGCCCCGTACCGCGTGCGAGACCCAGTCCGTGAGCTGGGCGACCACTGGCCGGTCCACGCCGAGTTCGGCGGCCTTCTGGCGGACCTGCTCCGGAGTCGCGTTCTCGCCCAGGATCGTCCGTTCGACGTCGCCTGATCCGGCGTACAGCAGGAGGAAGGTCGACACGGTGACCGCGCCGAGCATCACGAGCCCGGACAGCAGTCGCCGCAACAAGTAGGTGAGCACTGGATTTTCCTCGTTCCGGCCGGTCCGCCCGGGGCGCTTCGCGCGGCGCCCCGGGCGGGGAGGTGGATGGTTCAGCCCCGCGGCGCGGTCAGGATTGGGGCGCGAAGTTCAGGACGTACGGGGAGGCCCAGCCCTTGACCAGTTCGACGCGGGTCCTGGCGTCGGTGGCCCAGGCGGTCTGCACGCGATACCACGGCGCGAACCATGCCTGGTCGGTCATGTACGCGTTGATGTCCTTGAGTACGGCCTGTCGGGCCACCGCGTCGCTCGTCCGGTACCGGTCCACCATCGCGAGCAACCGCGGGTCGTTCACCCGGAAGGGATTGAAGACGCCCTGCGGCTGGAGCAGGAGCTGCATCATGAACCACGGGTCACCGGCCTGGAACTGAAAGTACGACGCGGAGTACTTGGCGGACAGCATGTCGGTGATGTAGTTCGGCCCGGCGTCCCTGAGTTCGACCTCGATGCCGACCGCGCCGAGCTGCTGCTGCACGGCACCCATCAGGGTCTTGGCGATCGCCACAGTCGGCAGCACCAGCTTGAGGTCGGCATGCCCGGCTTCGGCGAGGAGCGCCTTGGCCCGGTCGGGGTTGTAGGCCCACTGCGTGTCGAGTGCCGGGTCGAGCGAGCCGCCGTTGCCGTCGTTGAATATCTGCGCGGTCGGTGTGCCCATGCCGGACACCACGGCCTTCAGCAGCGCCTCGCGGTTGACGGCCAGGTTGATGGCTTGGCGGACACGCTTGTCCTTGAGCGCGGGGTTCAGGCGGCCGTCGCGGTCGAAGAGGAACAGGCCTGCGAAGTCCAGCTCCTGGGCGCTGACCTTCCAGCCGGAGCCGGCGACCTGGTCCTTGATTCCGTTGGGCAGTTGGATGGCGTTGACCTGGCCGGACTTGACCGCGTTCAGCATGGCGTTCTGGTCGGCGAAGACCTTGAGGTCCAGTTCGTCGTACCGGACCGCGGCGGCGTTCCAGTAGTTCCGGTTGCGCTTGTAGGAGTACTGCGACCCGATGATCGTGGACGATGACAGCGTGTACGGCCCGGTGCCGACCGGCTTGGTGGCGGACCCGGGGTCGTCGAACGTGCCGGGTGCCTGCATATAGGCCACCGAGGAGGCCAGCGCCGCCACGATCCCCGGGTCCTTCTGAGCGAGGGTGATCACCAGCTTGCCGGGCTCGGGGGCGGCGACGTCCTGGACGGCCGTCATGACCTGGGCGTTGGCCCCCGTCTTCAGGTTACGGTCGAGGTTCGCCTTGGCGGCGGCCGCGTCGAACGCTTCGCCGTTGGTGAACTTCACCCCCGCGCGCAGCGTCAGGGTGAGGACCGTCTGCTCGGGGTTGTAGGACCATGCGGTGGCCAGCAGCGGCTTGGGGGTCCCGTCCGGGCCGAGTAGCAGGAGGCTGTCGTAGACCGGTGTGTAGTAGAGCGTCGCGCCACCTGTGATGCTCACGGTGGGCGACAGGCTCTGCGGTCCGGACAGCAGGCCCACTGTCAGCTTCGGTGCGGTACCGCCGCCGGGCGCACCGCCGCCGGAGTTTCCGCCGCCCCCACACCCGGACAGCGTCAGCGCCAGCACCGCCGTGGCGGCGGCGGTGCGGCCGATCCATCGCTTCATGATTCGCTCCTCGCACTGGTTCGGCGCACAGAGATCGCCTGGGCGCGGTATGGCTGTCGCCTGGCCGCGCGGCGGTGAGGCTAACACCGAAATCTGAACGAGCGATAGACTTTCATTTGCAGGGCCCACCACGGTATGAGCGGGCCGGACGCGAAAGGATGACGGTATGACCAAGCCGGAACGCCCCTCGGACAAGCGCGGCCCCTACCGCAAGAGCGTCATCCTGCGCCGCGAGATCCTGGACGCCGCGCTCGTGGTCTTCGGACGGGACGGCTATCGGTCCGGCTCCGTGCGCGAGATCGCCAAGCTCGCGGGTATCACCGCACCCGGCGTGCTGCATCACTTCGGCACCAAGAGCGCGCTGCTCATCGAGGCCCTGCGGCACCGCGAGGCGGTCGACCGGGAGTTCTCGGCCGGGCACGAACTGCGTGGCGTGGGCGCGCTGCTGTCGCTGGTCCGGCTCGCCGAGCGCAACGCCTCCCAGCGTGGAGTCGTGGAACTGTTCAGCGTGCTGTCCGCCGAAGCGACCTCGCCAGAACATCCCGCGCACGCCTATTTCCAGGAGCGCTACGCATGGTTCCGCGAGTACCTCGGCGGCGCCTTTGAACTCCTGGCGCAGACCGGCAGCCTGCGGCCCGGCGTCACGCCGCACATCGCGACGCGCTCGACCATCGCCATGATGGACGGCCTGCAGGTCCAGTGGCTGCTGGACCCCGGCTCGGTGGACATGCCAGGCGACCTCGCCAAGTACTTCCGGACACTGGTGACCGAAGACGCCTGGACGGAGGCCGTGCGGGGGCCGTCCGACGGACCGGCGCCCACAAGGGACACGGAGGAAGGCGGCGCGTCGAGCACGGATGGGGACGCGGTGCCTGGCGGCGGGGCCGGACCCACACCCGCGGCCGCCTTCACGGCCACCGCCCGGGACGTCCCGCTGCCACCCGGGCCGCCGGCCGTGCCGCCCGTTCGCGAACCGACCATCCAGGACATCGCGAAGGACGCCGGCGTCTCGATCGCCTCGGTCTCACGCGCGCTCAACGGCAAACCCGGCGTCGCCGCGGCAACCCGCGAGACCGTCCTGGACGCAGCGCGCCGCCTCGGGTTCACCGGCAACGCCACGGCCAGGGCGCTGAAGTCCGGGCGCACCGGGCGTATCGCGGTCACCCTCCCGTGGCTCGCCACCGAGTACACCGCGCGCATCCTTTCGGGCATCGCGGAAGTCCTCGAAGAGCACGGACAGAGCCTGGCCATCGGCACCACGCACGGCCACCGCGGGCGAGTCCGTCCGGTCCTGGAGCAGCTCGGCCGACACGGGTTCGACGGCGCGATCCTGGTGCTGCCGCCCGGCTCACCCAAGGAGTACGCCGCGTCCGCGACCGCCGGCAAGCCGGTCGTCGTGGTCGACCCCGCCGCGATGTCCGACCTGCCCACCGTCGTCTGCGACAACGTGGGCGGCGCCGCGTCGGCCACACGACACCTGCTGGAATCGGGGCACCGGCGCATCGGCATCGTGGCCGGGGAGCCCGACCTGCCGGCGACCGTCGAACGGCTCGAAGGCGTCCGCGCGGCTCTGGCCGAGACCGGGATCGGTTGGGATCCCACGCTGGTACGCCACTGCACCTTCACGGCCCCCGCTGGTGCTTTCGAGGCGGCGCTGTCGCTGGTCGACACGCCTGACCCGCCGACCGCGATCTTCGCGCTCAACGACCGGCTGGCCGCCCGCGTCCTCGCCGCCGCGCGCTCCCGGGGCCTGGACGTGCCGCGCCAATTGGCAGTGATCGGATTCGACGACGACGAACTCGCGTCGCTGGTCGCGCCGCTGCTGACCACCGTCCGGCAGCCGTCCGTGGGGCTCGGCGCGGCGGCCGCGCGGCTGCTGCTGGAGTGCCTGGGCGGACGCGACAGGCGCGGCGCACGCGTGCTGTTGCCCACCGAACTCGTGGTTCGGGAAAGCACCTGCCGGTTCGTCTGAGGGGGAATCTCGCGGTCGGGAGGTCTTGCGTCCGGTCGATGGCATCGTAAACGATTACGGCTGGCACGGGCCTTTGTCCGCCCTGCCGCCCTGCCGCCGTGCCGCGTCATGCCCGGGTACGGTCGTGATCCGAAGGAGCCCCGCCATGCAAGACACCCCTGCCGCCAGTACGCGCAATCTCACTCTGGCGCAGAAAGCCTCTCTGACGTCGGGCGCGGATTTCTGGCACCTTCAGGGCATCGAGGACGCGGGCATCCCCTCGGTGATGGTCGCCGACGGTCCGCACGGGCTGCGCAAGCAGCCTGCCGACGCCGACCCGGTCGGCCTCGGCACCAGCCTTCCCGCCACCTGCTTCCCGCCCGCCGTGGCGCTCGCCTCGTCATGGGACGTCGACCTGATCCGGCGCGTCGGCGAAGCCCTCGGCGCGGAGACCCGGGCCGGGAACGTCGCGGTCCTGCTCGGCCCCGGCGTCAACATCAAGCGCACCCCGCTGTGCGGGCGCAACTTCGAGTACTTTTCCGAAGACCCCTTCCTGTCAGGGCGGTTCGGCGCCGCGTGGGTGCACGGGGTGCAGTCGCAGGGCGTCGGCGCGTCGCTCAAGCACTTCGCCGCCAACAACCAGGAGACCGACCGGTTCCGGGTGAGCGCCGATGTCGACGAGCGCACCCTGCGGGAGATCTACCTGCCCGCCTTCGAGCACGTCGTCACCCACGCGAAGCCTCTCACCGTCATGTGCTCCTACAACAAGGTCAACGGCACCTACGCCAGCGAGAACCAGTGGCTGCTTGGCGAAGTCCTGCGCGGGGAATGGGGATTCGAGGGCCTCGTCGTATCCGACTGGGGAGCGGTCGCCGACCGCGTCGAGGCCCTGGCCGCCGGGCTTGACATCGAAATGCCGCCCACCCGCAGCGACCAACGCATCGTCGACGCCGTCGCGGACGGCCGGCTGACGGAAGAGCAGGTCGACACCGCGGCCCGTCGGGTCCTCGCGCTGCTGGACGCGACGGCCCAGGCTCGGAACGATGGCGGCGTCTACGACGCCGACGCGCACCACGAACTCGCCCGCACCGCAGCACTGGCCGGCGCGGTACTGCTCAAGAACGACGGCGCCATGCTGCCGCTCGACCCCGATGGGAATGAACACATAGCCGTCATAGGCGAGTTCGCCCGTACCCCCCGGTTCCAGGGCGCGGGCAGCTCACAGGTGGTGCCACACCGCGTCGACAACGCCCTGGACGCGATCACCGCACTCGCCGGCGCCGACCGCGTCGTCTTCGCCCCCGGCTTCACCCTCGACGGCGCCGCCGACCCCGGGCTCGTCGCCGAAGCCGTCCGCGCCGTCAGCGCCGCCGACGTTGCGGTGGTCTTCCTCGGCCTGCCGCCCACCGCGGAATCCGAGGGCTACGATCGCGCACACATCGACCTGCCCGCCGATCAACTGGCGCTGCTGGAGGCCGTGCACGCCGCGAACCCCGAGACCGTCGTCGTGCTCTCCAACGGATCCGCCGTCGCGACGGCCCCGTGGCAGCACAGGGCCCGCGCCCTGCTGGAGGGCTGGCTGCTGGGCCAGGCCGGTGGCACCGCGACCGCCGACCTGCTCTTCGGCGCAGCCGAGCCGTCCGGACGGCTCACCGAGACGATCCCGCTGCGGCTCCAGGACACCCCCGCGTACCTGCAATTCCCGGGCAGCGAACAGCATGTCCGCTACAGCGAGGGCATCTACGTCGGCTACCGCTACTACGACACCCTGGACGCCCCGGTGGCCTACCCGTTCGGCCACGGCCTGTCGTACACCACCTTCGAGATCGACGGCCTGGCCGTCACGCCGGTGCGCGCCAACGCCTTCGACGTCGCGGTCACCGTCACCAACACCGGCGTTCGCGCCGGTGCCCAGACCGTGCAGGTCTACGTGCACGACGCCGAGTCCTCCGTCGATCGCCCCGTGCAGGAACTCAAGGGCTTCGCCAAAGCGTTCCTTGCCCCGGGCGAGTCGCGCACGCTGACCGTCACCCTCGACGAACGCGCCTTCGCGTTCTGGTCGACCGCCGAGCGCCGCTGGAAGATCGAGGCAGGCCACGCGGAGATCCGCGTGGGGTTCTCCTCGCGCGACATCCGGGCCCGGCAGGATGTCGGCCTGCCCGGCGACGAGATCCCCGGACCGCTGGACGGCATGTCCAGCCTCGCCGAATGGCTCGCTCACCCGATCGGCGCCGGGATCATCCGGCCGCTGCTCGACGAGGGAATCAAGGCCATGGACACCGACCGCGACGTCGTCTCCCTCATCGGCGGTATGCCGCTGGCCAAGATCGCCGCGTTCGGCGTGGCCTTCGACACGCACGCGGTGGATGCCCTGGTGGAGGAGTACCTCAAGGCGGCCGAAGCAGCCACTGCCTCGGCCTGACAACAGCGCCCCGGCGGCCGGTCCATCACGGCCGACCGCCGGGCCTCCCCACAGCGACGCCGTCGCCATGGACGCCCTCGGCGCACTCCTGCGGGGCTGCCCGCCCCGCTCCGGCCGGCCCCGCCCACCGGGCGCCCCGAAACACTCCGACGACCAGGTAGGCGACATGCACCCGCAGAACCACTGGATCACCACCCCCGTCACCGCACAACTCCTGCGCGGTGCCCTCGATCTCGAGGTGACACAGCACGGTGTACTGCCGCACAGGCTGCCCGCCTGGGCGCGCGCCCAGTGCTCCGACGCCCAACTGGCCATGGCTGAGGCCCAGCCGTCCGGCGTACGGCTGGTCTTCCGCACCCGGGCGACCGCTGTCGAACTGGACACGCTGCCCACCAAGCGGGTCTACGCGGGGGCCCCGGCCCGCCCGGACGGCGTGTACGACCTGCTCGTCAACGGCCGCCTCACGCATCAGGCCACCGTGACCGGCGGCAACACCTTGACCATCGACGTGGCCACCGGGACCGCCGAGCACCGGCCCGGCCCGGTGGGCACCCTCGCCTTCGCGGGGCTGCCCGACGGCATCAAGGACGTCGAGATCTGGCTGCCGCACAACGAGACCACCGAACTGGTCGCCTTGCGCACGGATGCTCCGGTCGAAACCACGCCCGACCGGAACCGCAAGACATGGCTGCACCACGGCAGTTCGATCAGCCACGGGTCCGACGCGTCGAGCCCTACGACCACCTGGCCGGCACTGGCCGCCTCCCACGGTGGCGTGGACCTGGTCAATCTCGGGTTCGGCGGCAGCGCCCTGCTCGACCCGTTCACCGCCCGCACGATGCGCGACACCCCCGCTGACCTGATCAGTGTCAAGGTCGGCATCAATGTGGTGAACACCGACGCGATGCGGCTGCGCGCCTTCGCTCCGGCCGTCCACGGCTTCCTCGACACCATCCGCGATGGCCACCCCACAACGCCGCTCCTGGTGGTATCCCCGCTGTACTGCCCCATCCATGAGGACACGCCCGGCCCCACGACCGTCGATGTCAGCGCGTTCGTTGCCGGAGAACTACGCTTCCAGGCCACCGGCGACCCGGCCGAGCGCACGGCCGGGAAGCTGACACTCACCATCATCCGGGACGAGCTGTCCAGGATCGTCGCGCAGCGGGCGGCCGCCGACCCCCACCTGCATCACCTCGACGGCCTCGGCCTCTACGGCGAGGGCGACTTCGCCGAGCTGCCGTTGCCCGACCAGCTCCACCCGGACGCCGCCGCCCACCACCGCATCGGCGCACGCTTCGCCGCTCTGGCCTTCGCCGCCGACGGCCCGTTCACCACCGCCTGACCAAGCCAGTGCCGTATCGGAGAACCTTCGGGGACTGCAAATCGTTCGGCCGCACCTTTACGCTCGACCTGGACGAGCTGCCCCGACCCGAACCGGAGACCGGCGCGCGCTGACGAGCACGCCGCTGGCGGCCGGGAACGTAGCGTGACCGTCCGCCGAGTACGCCTGGCGGGTGTGTGGACGGCCTACAGCAGGCCCACAGAGTGATGGCGGGCCGCGGGCGGGCGGAGTCGACCTGAGATCCGCGGGCGCGGGGAGCGCGGCGACAGCGGTGCAGCGAACGCTGCACGGTCCTCGATCGTGAGGGATCGAGGGGGGACGCAGCCGGATGGAGTCGGACGGATATGTCCGGTCCTTCGGCATCGTCGCAGGCGGCCGGATTCGCGGCCCACCGGTGAACTTCGCCGGGACGCTGCCGTCGGTACGGTCCGCCGGGGCGATCAGCGGCACGCCCGAGAGCACCCGGGCGAGGAGCGCTTGTGGCAGTGGCGGCGAGCTTGCCGAGACGCCGCGGTCAGTCGGTCCGGGCAGGGGCGCGCAGTTCGATCGTGTAGCCGCCCTGAGGGGTGGGCTCGGCGGTGAGGGTGCCGTGGAGGAGTTCGGCGCGTTCTTTCAGGCCGATGAGGCCGTGGCGGGCGCTGGGCAGGGCGACGGTCGGGCGGGTGGGGGCGGTGTTGGTGACGGTGACGCCGAAGTGGTGCGCGTCGTGCCACAGGCGTACGTCGGCGCGGGCTCCGGGTGCGTGTTTGCGCACGTTGGTGAGGGCTTCCTGGACCGTGCGGTAGATGGTGCGCTGGGCGGTGGTGCTGATGCCGGGAGGAAGCTCTCCGGTCAGGGTGGTCTCGATGCCGCTGTTGGCGATGAGCTGCCGGAGGTCGGCGAGGGTGGGTTGGGGGGTGAGTTCGGTTGCCTTGCCGCCGGAGGCACGGAGCAGGGTGACCATGTGGCGGAGTTCGTCGAGGGTGTTGGCGCTCAGGGTGCGGATGGTGCGGGCGGCCTCGCGGGCGTCGGGGTCCTTCGCGGCGACCTGCAGGGCTCCGGCCTGGACGGCGATGAGGCTGACCTGGTGGGAGACGACGTCGTGCATCTCGCGTGCCAGCTGGGCGCGTTCCCGGGCGAGGACGGTCTGGGCGTAGAGGGCGCGTTCGTGTTCCCGTGCCTCCTTGACCTCGACGAGCTGGCGGGCCACGTCGTGCCTGGCCTGCACGAGTTGGCCGAACAGGACGGGGGCGACAGCCGTGGCCAGTGTGTAGACGAACTGGACGAGCGTCCACGTCCGGTCGCCGTCGAACGCCTCGGACAGCGGCCACAGGAGGGTGGCCGCAGTGGCGTTCAGCAGGGCGCAGCCGGCGAGCAGAGGGCGGTTGCGGGTGGACGCGGCGAGTGTGTACAGGGCGGCGATCGGCGCGACCGCGACATCCATGAACAGGGTCATGGGCAGGGTCAGCAGGTAGACGGCCAGCGGGAAGCGCCGGCGGAGGAACAGGCCGGCGGAGCCCGCGGCGGCGCAGGCCCACATCACAGGGGTGCCCTCGCCCAGGAGGTTGATCCAGGCGTCGAGCGCGGCCAGTACCACGAGGCCGGCGTCGACGGCCCAGGGCGGCAGCCGCCGCCACGGTGCCCGGCCCGAGCTCATCGCCCGTTGTCCCGTGCCGTGTCGGCGTCCTCGTGAGCGAGTAGCAGTCCGGCCCGCTCGGCGAGGAGTGCGGCCTGGACGCGGCTGGTGACACGCAGTTTGGTCAGGATCGAGCTGACGTGGTCCTTGACGGTACCCGCGCTCAGATGGATCCGGGTGCCGATGTCGGCGTTGGAGAGTCCTTCGGCGACCAGGACGAGGACGTCGCGTTCCCGGTCGCTGAGCAGGCCGACGCGCGCGACGTCCGCGTCCTGGGGTGCGCCGGCCCCCGGGTGGCTGCGGAGCAGCGCGCGTGATGCCTTCGGGGACATCACGACGCCTCCCGCGGCCAGGGTGCGGACCAGCTGCGCGAGCTGCTCGGGCTCGGTGTCCTTGAGGAGGAAGCCGGAGGCTCCTGAGCGCAGTGCGGTCAGGATGTACTCGTCGGTGTCGAAGGTGGTCAGCATGGCCACGTGCGGCGGTTCTCGCAGTTCCTGGATCTGGCGCAGGACGGTCAGGCCGTCCACGTCCGGCATGCGGATGTCGAGGAGTACGACGTCCGGCAGCTCGCGCCGGATCACGTCGGCCGCCTGGGCGCCTTCGGCGGTCGCTACGACCTCGATGCCGTCGGACGCGTTCAGGATCATCTGGAAGCCGGACCGCACCAGGGCCTCGTCGTCCACCACTACTACCCGGATCACCGGCGTCCCGCCTCACGCTCGTCTGCTCTGCTGCGTCCCGCTACTCGGCGACCCATCCACCCCGGTGCTCCGCGCGCTCGTACGGGTTCGCCTGACGTCGACCGTACGCCGGGCAGGGTACGCGGTGACGTGATCACCCACGGACTGTGGACACCCGGCGGGTCGGCTCCAGCCGGCCGGGGGGTGCGCTCCGGCCGGTCGGCAGGCCGGCGGGCGAGGCTCGGCGGATGGCGCCCGTCGTGCTCGTACCGTGGGATCGGTCCGTGGCCCCGCGCCGAGTCCGAGGGCCGCAGCCCATGTCCGTATCGTTCGAGGACCGTCCCGCCATGCCCGGCTCATACCTGCGTCCGTCCGTCCGTGCCCTGCGCCGCCTTGCCGCGCGTCCCATCTGATCGCCCTGCGCGGCGACCGGACCCACCACGGCGTACGCGCCGGGGTGCGGATGCTGCTGTCCGAGTGGCCGCTGGTGGCGGCGACGGTACCGACGCTGCTCCTGCTGCTCGGCGCGGCCTGGGGATGGTGGCCCTCGGAGGGCGTCGAGTACGTGGTCCTCGCCGTGAACGTGGTCCTGCTGTTCGCCTGGGGCCTGCTCGCGGCCCGCGCCGCCGGCCGCACCTGGGCCTCTGCTCTGCGGATCGGCATGGTGGACGCGCTGCTCGGGCTTGTGGTCGTGGTGGCCAACGCCCTCATCAAGTAGAACCGGTCGGTACTTGGCGTTCGCCCGGTACAGCGATTCGATCTCTCCCGCATCAACGGGGCGTGGCAGCTGACCGCCATCGGCGAACCCGCCTCTGGGGGCCACCTTCCAAGACCTCCTGCCCGCCATCGACCGCCACCTCTGAGCCCGTCCGCGCCGGCCCGCCGGTCGGCGGGGTGGTCCCGGCCGGTCGGCGGGGGGGGGTGCCCCTATCTCTTTGGTCAAGGTCGTGGGTCAGGATTGCGGCATGACGACCTGGTTCCGGACCTACTACGAGGACGAAGATCTGTG
>NZ_JBSGTX010000068.1:0-48039 GCF_053607625.1 Streptomyces sp. NPDC055103 | reverse complement strand
GGCGGCGCCGGGCAGCGGAACGGTCCTCGAGTGGCGGATCCCCCTCCCGACCGAGCGGGAGTGACCGACCGAGCGGGAATGAAGGCTTCTAGATCTCCTCGGTGTCGTGCTCGTGGACCTGCGCGGCGATGACGGCCGCCTGTACGCGGCGTTCCACGCCGAGTTTGCCGAGCAGCCGGGAGATGTGGTTCTTGACGGTCTTCTCCGACAGATAGAGCCGCTTGGCGATCTGCCGGTTGGTGAGACCCTCGCCGATGAGGTCGAGTACCGACCGCTCCCGGTCGGACAGCACCGCGAGCCGCTCGTCATCCGGCGGCTTGGCTGCCTCGGGGTCGCGCAGCGAGCGCATCAGCCGGGCGGTGGTGGCCGGATCGAGCATCGACTGCCCGGTGGCGACGGTCCGTACCGCCGCCACCAGATCCGACCCCTTGATCTGCTTCAGGACGTACCCGGCCGCCCCCGCCATGATCGCGTCGAGAAGAGCGTCCTCGTCGTCGAACGACGTCAGCATCAGGCACGCGACGTCCGGCATCCGGGACCGCAGCTCCCGGCACACGGAGATGCCGTTCCCGTCGGGCAGGCGCACGTCGAGGACCGCCACGTCCGGCCGCAGGGCGGGCCCCCTGGCCAGTGCCTGCTCCGCAGACGCCGCCTCGCCGACCACGTCCAGGTCGGGCTCGTCGTCGATCAGGTCACGAAGGCCCCGGCGGACGACCTCGTGGTCGTCGACGAGGAAGACCCGCGTGGGTGTGCCGGCTGCCGGCAGATCGGACATGGCGCCCCCTGCGGTCGGTGGGTTCGTTTCGGCCCCCACAAGGATTGTCCGTCATACGGCGGCTTCGTGGGCACCGAGATGCGAGGACCGGGGCCTCATGCCTCGGTGACCAGTACGACGAGCAGCACGCGGGGACCGTGCACACCTTCGACCCGGTCGAGTTCGATGTCGCTGGTGGCGGAGGGGCCGGAGATCCAGGTCTGGGGGCGGGCCGGGTCGAGACGGGGCAGCGCCTGCGGGACGGAGGCGACGACCTGGTCGGCGGTGCGTACGACACAGATGTGCACATCGGGGACGAGGGTGAGGGCACGGCGGCCCTGGCCGGGTCCGCCGTCCAGGACGATCGTGCCGGTCTCGGCGACGGCGAGGGCGCAGCCGGTGACGACCGCGTCGGTGGCGTCGAGGTCGTCGGGGGTGAGGAGCGCGCCCTCGTCGTGGCGCTGCTCCGCCGTGGTGCCGGACAGCCAGGCGGCGGGCAGCCCCGGCGGGACGGCGACGGAACCCGCAGCGTGCTGCTCCAGCAACCACGCGATGAGTGAAGGGAGTTCGCTCTCCGTGGCGCGGTGCACGATCGCCCGGTAGTCGGCGAGGTTCTCGTGGAGGAGATCGAGGACCGCGGTGAGGTCGTCGGGGGTGTGGGTGGTGAGGTAGTCGCGCGCGGGCTCGGGAGCGACGGGCGCGTCGGCGAGAGCCCGGCGGATGCGGCCGAGGACCCGTTCGCGGGAGTTCTGGCTCATGGACGGTCTCCTGTGCTGTCTTCCGCGCGGTTCTTCTTCCACCAGTCGCGGAACGGTTCCGCGGGCATCTCGGGCAGGTCGCGGCTCTCCGTCCACTGGCGGGCGCCCGGACCGGGCAGCTTCTTCGGGTGGAGCGCGCGGGTCTTCGACGCGACGCGCTCGCCCGCCGCGAGGACGCCGGGGTGGTCGAGAACCCAGCCCGCCGCTTTGACGGCGGCCTTCTCCAGCCGGTGGCCCGGCCCGCCCTGGTCGGCGACCTGTTCGCGGAGGTGGACGAGGACTTCGGGGATGTCGATGGCGACCGGGCAGACGTCGTAACAGGCGCCGCAGAGCGAGGAGGCGTACGGCAGGGAGGCGTCGACCTCGCTCGCGGTGCCACGGAGCTGCGGGGTGAGGATGGCGCCGATGGGGCCGGGGTAGACGGAGCCGTACGCGTGGCCGCCGGCCCGCTCGTACACCGGGCAGACGTTGAGGCAGGCGGAGCAGCGGATGCAGCGAAGGGCCTGCCGGCCGACCTCGTCGGCGAGGGTGTCGGTGCGCCCGTTGTCGAGGAGGACCAGGTGGAAGTTCCGCGGGCCGTCCTCGTCGGTGGTGCCGGTCCACATCGAGGTGTACGGGTTCATGCGCTCGGCGGTCGAGGAGCGGGGGAGCGTCTGGAGGAAGACCTCCAGGTCCCGCCACGTGGGGACGACCTTCTCGATGCCGACGACGGAGATCAGCGTCTCGGGGAGGGTGAGACACATGCGGCCGTTGCCCTCGGACTCGACGACCACGAGGGTGCCGGTCTCGGCGACCATGAAGTTGGCACCGGAGATGCCGACCTTGGCGCGCAGGAACTTCTCCCGGAGGTGGAGCCGGGCCGCCTCGGCGAGTTCGGCGGGGCTGTCGGTGAGGCCGTCGGGTGCCTCCCGGCCCCACTTGCCCATCTCGGAGCGGAAGATGTCGCGGATCTCGCCGCGGTTGCGGTGGATGGCCGGGACGAGGATGTGCGAGGGACGGTCCTCGCCGAGCTGCACGATCAGCTCGGCGAGGTCGGTCTCGTAGGCGCGGATGCCCTCGGCCTCCAGGTGTTCGTTGAGGCCGATCTCCTGCGTGGCCATCGACTTGACCTTGACGACCTCACGCTTGTCCGTGTCACTGCCGCCGGTGGCCTTCACCAGGTCGGCGACGATCCGGTTGGCCTCGGCCGCGTCCGCCGCCCAGTGGACGGTGCCGCCCGCGGCGGTGACCGACTCCTCCAGCTGGACGAGATAGCCGTCCAGGCCGCTGAGCGTGCGGTCCTTGATCTGCTTTCCGGCCTCGCGGAGCTCGGCCCAGTCCGCGAGTTCGGCCACGGCCACCGCGCGCTTGTCGCGGATGGTGTGCGTGGCGTGGCGGAGGTTCGCCCGCAGGGTGTCGTTGCGTACGGCCTCACGCGCGGCCTTCGGGAAGGCCGGCATCCCGACGAAGGTCCCGCTCATACGAAGGGCTCCTCTTCCGTGCTCGCCAGGATCTCGGCGATGTGCAGGGCGCGCTGCGTGGCGTCCTGGCGGCGCAGCATCCCGCCCAGGTGCATCAGGCAGGAGTTGTCGGCGCCGCACAGGACCTCGGCGCCGGTGGACAGGGAGTTGCGGATCTTGTCGGCGCCCATCGCCGCCGACACGTCCGGGTTCTTCACGGCGAAGGTGCCGCCGAAGCCGCAGCACTCCTCCGCGCCCGGCAGCTCCACCAACTCGAGTCCCTTCACCGCCTCCAGGAGACGGCGTGGGCGTTCGCCCAGGCCGAGCACGCGCAGGCCGTGGCAGGAGGGGTGGTAGGTGACCGTGTGCGGGAAGTACGCGCCGACATCGGTCACGCCGAGGACGTCGACGAGGAACTCCGTCAGTTCGTAGGTCCGGGGGACGAGGGAGTCGGAGGCTTCCGTCAGTGTGTCGCCGCGGCCTTCGGCCTGTGCCTTCCGGCCGATCCTCGGGTAGTTGTCGCGGACCATGGCCACACAGGAGCCGGACGGCGTGACCACGTACGCGTAGCCTTCGAAGGCGCGGACCATGCGGTGGACCAGGGGTTCGGTCTCGCGGCGGTAGCCGGTGTTGTACTGGGGCTGCCCGCAGCAGGTCTGCGCGGCCGGGAAGTCGACGTCCACGCCGAGCCGTTCGAGCACCTTGACAGTGGCGACGGCCGTGGACGGGTAGACCGCGTCGTTGACGCAGGTGGCGAAGAGGGCGACACGCATCAGGAGGTCCTCACGGCGGAGTCGAGGCGGGCCGCGGCCGCGTCCCAGGCGGCGCAGTCGCCCCGGGGAGTGTAGTGCCGCAGGTGCTGGGTGGAGGCGATGAGCCCGCGCATGGCGGCGAGGTCGCCGACCAGTCCGGCGGCCCGGGCCTGCACGAGGATGTTGCCGAGCGCGGTGGCCTCCGTCGGGCCGGCGATGACGGGCAGTCCGGTGGCGTCGGCGGTGAGCCGGCACAGCAGGTCGTTGCGCGAGCCTCCGCCGACGAGGTGGACGTGGGTGATGTCGCGGCCGGCGAGCTCGGCCGCCTGCCGCAGCGTACGGCGGTGGGCGAGGGCCAGGCTCTCCAGGATGCAGCGGACCACGGCGCCCGGGCTGCCGGGGACGCGCTGGTCCGTGCGGGCGCAGTGGTCCCGGATGCGGGTCGGCATGTCGCCGGGGGCGAGGAACTCGGGGGCGTCCGGATCGACGAGTGACGCGAACGGGGTGGCGCGGGCGGCGTCGGCGAGCAGCGCCGGGATGCGCGTGGGCAGGCCCTGCGTGTCCCAGGTGCGGCGGCACTCCTCCAGGAGCCACATGCCCATGATGTTGCGCAGGTAGCGGATGGTGCCGTCGATGCCGCGCTCGTTGGTGAAGTTCGCCGCCCGGGACTCCTCGGTCAGGACCGGGGCGTCCAGCTCCAGGCCGGCCAGCGACCACGTACCGCAGGAGATGTACGCGAAGTTCGGCTCCGTGGCCGGGACGGCGACCACCGCGGAGGCGGTGTCGTGCGAGGCGACCGTCGTCACCGGCGTGCGGGCGTCGAGCCCGGTGTACGCGGCGACGTGCGGGAGCAGCGTGCCCGCCGGGTCGCCGGGGGAACGCAGCGGCGGGAGGAGGCCGGGGTCGAGAGAGAGCCGGTTCAGGAGCTCCTTGGACCAGGTGCCGGTGCGCGCGTCGAAGAGGCCCGTGGTGGAGGCGTTGGTCTCCTCCGCGCCGATCGAGCCGGTCAGCCAGTGGACCAGCAGGTCGGGGATGAGCAGGAGGGTGCGGGCGACGTCCCGCTGGACGGTTCCCTCCGTGGAGGCGAGCTGGAAGACCGTGTTGAAGGGGAGGTGCTGGAGGCCGGTGATGCCGTACAGCTCCTCGCGGCCGACCGCGGCCCGGACGCGTTCGGCGATCCCGTCGGTCCGGTCGTCGCGGTAGTGGTACGGGTGGCCGAGCAGGGCGCCGTCGGCGTCGAGGAGTCCGTAGTCCACGGCCCAGGTGTCCACGCCGATCGAGTCGACTCCGCCGGCCCGGGCGGCTTCGCGCAGTCCGTCGAGGACGCCCTGGAAGAGGGCGAGGACGTCCCAGCGCAGCCCGTCGGGCAGGCGGACGGGCGTGTTGGGGAAGCGGTGCGCCTCGGTGAGGTCGAGGTTGTCCGGGCCGACCCGGCCCAGGATCACGCGGCCGCTGGTGGCGCCGAGATCGACGGCGGCGAACGCGGAGGCGAAGGCGGAGGACGGGGGAGTGGTGGTCACGTGGGCTTCCTCCGCGGGGCGGGTGGTTCGTCGGGGTGGTTCGTCGTCGGGGGAAAGAGGCAGCGGACCGGTCGACCCGCCGGGGAACAGCGCGGCGCGTGGCAGACCCCGACGGTCTCCTGCCCAGCGGTCCGCCGGTCGTACACCCTGATGCCGGCGCCTCGGACGACCGGCATCAGGGCGGATCGGGTGCGCCGTCAGCGCAGGAAGGCCGCCGCCACGCCCGCGTCGACGGGGATGTGGAGGCCGGTGGTGTGGGTGAGGTCGCCGCCGGTGAGGGCGAAGACGGCGCTCGCGACGTGCTCGGGGAGGACCTCGCGCTTGAGGAGGGTGCGCTGGGCGTAGAACTCGCCGAGCTTGTTCTCCTCGATGCCGTAGGTGGCGGCGCGCTGGGCGCCCCAGCCCGCGGCGAAGATGCCGGAGCCGCGGACGACGCCGTCAGGGTTGACGCCGTTGACGCGGATGCCGTGCTCGCCCAACTCGGCGGCGAGGAGCCGTACCTGATGGGCCTGGTCGGCCTTCGTGGCGGAGTACGCGATGTTGTCGGGGCCGGCGAAGACGGCGTTCTTGGAGGCGATGTAGACGATGTCGCCGCCGAGGCCCTGCTCGATCATGATGCGGGCGGCCTCGCGGGAGACGAGGAAGGAGCCGCGGGCCATGATGTCGTGCTGGAGGTCCCAGTCCCGCGCGGTGGTTTCCAGGAGGGGCTTGGAGATGGAGATGCCGGCGTTGTTGACGACGAGGTCGACGCCGCCGAAGGCGAGGGCGGCCTCCTGGAACGCGGCGGCGATCCGCGACTCGGAGGTCACGTCGACCGTGACCGCCACGGCCTTGTCAGGACCGCCGAGCTCCTTCGCCACCTCTGCCGCGTTCTCGCCGTTGAGGTCGGCGACCACGACGCAGGCGCCCTCGGCGACCAGCCGACGGGCGATGGCCTTGCCGATGCCGGAGCCCGCGCCGGTCACCAGAGCGACGCGCGTGGCCAGCGGCTTCGGCTTGGGCATCCGCTGGAGCTTGGCCTCCTCAAGGTCCCAGTACTCGATGCGGAACTTCTCCGACTCCTCGATGGGAGCGTAGGAGGAGACCGCCTCGGCGCCGCGCATCACGTTGATCGCGTTGACGTAGAACTCGCCCGCGACCCGGGCGGTCTGCTTGTCCTTGCCGAAGGAGAACATCCCGACGCCTGGGACCAGCACGATCGCCGGGTCCGCGCCGCGCATCGCGGGGGAGTCGGCGGTGGCGTGCCGCGCGTAGTAGGCCGCGTACTCCTCGCGGTAGGTGGCGTGCAGCTCCCTCAGCCGCGCCACCGCCTCCTCCGTCGAAGCCGTGGGCGGCAGGTCGAGGACCAGCGGCCGGACCTTGGTGCGCAGGAAGTGATCAGGGCACGAGGTGCCCAGGGCCGCGAGGCGCGGGTGCTCGGCGCCGGACAGGAAGTCCAGGACGACGTCCGTGTCGGTGAAGTGACCGACCTGCGGCCGGTCCCGCGAAGCCAGGGAACGGATCACGGGTGCGAGCGCGGCCGCCCGCGCCCGGCGCGCCTCCTCGGGCAGCGGCTCGTACCCCTCGACGACGGGGCCGAAGGGCTCGGGGCGGCCGCGCTCGGCGAGGAACGCCTCGGCGGTGCGGATGATGTCCAGGGAGTTGCGCTCGCACTCCTCCGCGGTGTCGCCCCAGGCGGTGACGCCGTGCCCGCCGAGGACGCAGCCGATCGCCCGCGGGTTCGCGTCCTTGACGGCGGCGATGTCGAGGCCCAGCTGGAAGCCGGGCCGGCGCCAGGGCACCCACACCACGGTGTCGCCGAAGCACTCCGCCGTCAGCTTCTCCCCGTCGGCGGCGCAGGCGAGCGCGATGCCGGAGTCCGGGTGGAGGTGGTCGACGTGGGCCGCCTCGACCAGGCCGTGCATGGCCGTGTCGATGGACGGGGCCGCCCCGCCCTTCCCATAGGAGCAGTGGTCGAACGCGGCGACCATCTCGTCCTCGCGCTCCACGCCCGGGTAGACGGACCTGAGCGCGCGCAGCCGGTCCAGGCGCAGCACGGCGAGGCCGTCCCCGGTCAACGTGCCGAGGTCGCCGCCGGAACCCTTGACCCACAGCAGGTCCACGTCCCGGCCGGTGACGGGGTCGGTCGTGGTGCCCTTGGCGGAGGTGTTGCCACCCGCGTAGTTGGTGTTGCGCGGGTCGGATCCGAGACGGTTCGAGCGCCCCAGCAGTGCGTCGACGGCGGGGTGGAGGGCCATGATGACTCTTCCTCTTGGTTGTGCGGGCTGATGACGTGGAAGGACTCGCGGACGGGTGCGGTCAGGCTCCCCAGCCGGCCTGCTCGCCGCCGACGCGATCGGCCGCGATCCGGCCCTGCCACCCCGAGGCGGCGTACGCGGCGACGGGGTCGGGGTGATAACCCTGCTCCTCGCGCAGTTCGCGCAGCAGGGGGCGTACGTCGGAGTTGTAGGCGTCCATCAGGACGGCGTTCGCGGCGAGTACGTCACCTTCGCGCTGCGCGGCGGCCAGTGCGTCGAGGTCGACGAGGAGCGCCTTGGCGGTGGCCTCCTGGACGTTCATCACGGAGCGGATCACGGCCGGGATCTTCGCCTCGATGTTGTGGCACTGGTCGAGCATGAACGCCACGTTCGTCTCGGGGCGCAGGCCGTCGTTCTTCGCGACCTCGTGCATGATCCGGAACAGCTGGAACGGGTCGGCCGAGCCGACCATCAGGTCGTCGTCCGCGTAGAAGCGCGAGTTGAAGTCGAAGCCGCCGAGCTTTCCCTCCCGCAGGAGGAACGCCACGATGAACTCGATGTTCGTGCCCGGCGCGTGGTGGCCGGTGTCCACGACGACCCGCGCCTTCTGCCCCAGCTTGAGGCAGTGGGCGTACGACGTCCCCCAGTCCGGTACGTCGGTGGTGTAGAAGGCCGGCTCGAAGAACTTGTACTCCAGCAGCATCCGCTGGTCGTCCCCGAGCCGCTCGTACACCTCGGCCAGCGCCTCGGCCAGCCGGTCCTGGCGGGCGACGATGTCGTCCTGGCCGGGGTAGTTCGTACCGTCGGCGAACCACAGCTTCAGGTCCGTGGAGCCGGTGGCGTCCATGATGTCGACGCACTCGAGGAGATGCTCCACGGCCTTGCGGCGTACGCCGGCGTCCGGGTGGCAGACGCTGCCCAGCCGGTAGGCGTCGTCCTGGAAGGTGTTGGAGTTGATCGCACCCAGCTCCAGGCCCCGCTCCTTCGCGTACGCGCCGAGCGCCGCGTAGTCCTCGACCCGGTCCCACGGAATGTGCAGGGACACCTTCGGGGCGACACCCGTGAACGCGTGCACCTGCGCCGCGTCGTCCAGTTTCTCGTACGGAGTCCGGGGCACGCCCTCCTGCGCGAACACCTTGAAGCGGGTGCCGGAGTTTCCGTACCCCCAGGAGGGTGTCTCGATCCGCTGGGCGGCAAGTACGGCCTTCACGGCAGCGATGTCAGGCATGGTCACCTCGGGGTGGCTGGGAGCACGGGAGAGCCCTGCGGAAGGGTCGGACGACGCGGAAACGATCAGCTGAGTGAATCGATTCATTTCGAGAGGGAAGCTAGTTGGCGGCGAGGTGCTCGTCAAGGCGCCGGACGGGCTACGTGGCGCGGTCCTGTCACGTCACTGCATCGTGTTATTCACCGCCTGTCAGTCTAGAAATGCTGATTTCCGCGCAGTTCAAGGCCGTTCAACCCGTCCGGGCGGCTCCTGCGGCAGTGCGGTGCGGCCGGACCGGCTCTTGACCGGCGGGGTGGAGGGGGTGAGCTTCCAGGGCAACTCAAATGAAACATTTCATCTCGGGTGACTCTCGCACCGCCTGGAGGAGATCTTCGACCTCTGCCAGCGGGTCACCACCCTCCGGAACGGCGCCTACATCGCCAGTCGGGCCTCGGTGCCCTTCCGCGAGGAAGCCGCAGGTAATGGCCGGGTAGCGGCGCATGCCTGGCGTGCGGCAACCGTTCCGACCTGGAGGCCGTACAGCTATGCGTCTCGGACGCCTCACGGGGGCCGGCATGGCCGCCGCGCTCGCCATGCCCCTCGCACTCGCCAGTGTGCCTGCCGCAGCCGGCGAACCACTGCCGGACATCGTCGCCGGCCGCCATTCCCGTACTCCCAGCCATATCACCGGCCTGAAGGACGAGGGCTCGCCCTCCGAGTCCTCGCGCTCCGAGTCCTCCCCGCAGGAGGCACGAGGATGGTCTACGGCCGTTCGTCCAACGGACGGTCCTTCGCCGCCGACCTGGACGTGGTGGGCCACGAGATGACCCACGGCGTCACCGACCACTTCGGAGGTCTGATCTACCTCCAGCAGTCCGGAGCGATCAACGAGGCCGTCTCGGACTACTCCGGGAACGCCGTCGACGTCACCGGGTCCGGCACCCCGATGGACGCCCCGACCGCCGGTCTCCTCGGCGAGGACCTCTGCCCGGTGACCGCACCCGAGGAGTGCGCGCTGCGTGACATGACCGACGGCCGGAGTGCCGACCGGGACTACCTGCCGCTCCCGCCCGACGTCGACGAAATGAGCGAACGGCGCATCGACCCCGCCGCGATCCCGAGCGCGGCCCACGCGCACCCCGGGGCATCGTACGGACACTGTCCTTCAAGCCACGGGACCCGGGCTTCTACCTCTATCCCGGCAGCTCGTGGAAGAACCCGTGGCCGTGCCACGCTGCCGAGGGGCCTCGGCGGGGCGGCAGGCAGCGAGCCGACTCCCGGAGCGGTCGAGCGTCGACCTGTCGATGGCCAAAGGGACCGTGTTCCGTGAACCGGAGCGATGTCGGTGCTCGACAGGTCGGTGCGACGCGACCACCCCGGTAAGGCGATCACACCGCTCGGAAAGCCCAACAGGATCGCCTCCTCGCAGGTGCACGCCGCCAGAGAAGAGGCCCGGCACCGGCACTCGTCGAAGCGCATCACCGTCGAGCACGCGCTCGCCGACCACAAACGCTGGAAGCAGCTGACCCGCTGGACCCACCGGCGAGAGGTCCTGCCCTACACCTACCGGGCCATCGCCGGCCTCGTCTCCGGACCGCAACACCATCGCCTGACAAAACCAGCTCAGGACGTGCATCTCCAACGCAATCACGAACCAGCTTGTCAGCGCCGGACAGTTCCCATGTCTTGCAGTCGTTGTACGGCTCCTGGTCCCTGCGCCGGCTCCGGCGCGGGGATCACGGATTCCGGTGCCCGCCGGGTGGGGCTGCCCGGGTCTCGGCGGTGCCGGGTAGACCCGGTGAGGGCTCGCCCGCCGCGAGGTGTTCCAGGACCTCCGCCAGTTCCTGGCAGGCGCGGCGCACCGACCGGCGGGTCGCACGCTGCTCGGTAATGATGGAGGCGAGAAGCAGGGCGGTCAGGGCTGCGGAACCGTTGAACGCCTGGAGCTTGGCCATGATCTCGACGTCCGTGAGGTGGAGGAACGCGCCCCGTCCGGAGGTCGCCTCGAAGGTGGCGAGCACGGAGGCGAAGAGCGCGCACAGCATGCTTCCGACGAGCTGGAAGCGGAGCGCTGCCCAGATCAGCAGGGGGAAGACGAGGAAGAGCATGCTCATCGGGCTGAGCACGGCCATGGGCATGAGGATCAGGGTCGTCAGCCCCAGAAAGGCCGCCTCCTTCCAGCGCTGTACGCGGAACCGTCCGGCCGGCCCCGTGAGGACGAGCAGGAGCGGGGCGACGAGCAGCACCCCCATCGTGTCGCCCACCCACCAGGCCAGCCAGACGGGCCAGAACTCGCTCTTGTCCAGGGAGCCCTTCGCCACTTGCAGTCCGACCCCCGCGGTCGCGCTGATCAGCATGGCGCCGAACCCGCCGAGGAAGACCAGGGAGAGTCCGTCCCGCAGCCGTGCCATGTCGAGCCGGAAGCCGGCCCGTCGCAGCAGCAGGAAGGCGCAGAGTGGCGCGACGGTGTTGCCGACCACGGTGACCACTGTGGTGGGCCCCGGAGTGGTGAGGGAGGCGATGACGAGGAAGGAGCCGAGGGCGATCCCGGGCCAGACCCGCGCGCCGAGCAGCAGCAGGGCGGCGACAGCGACGCCGGTGGGCGGCCAGATGGGGGTGACCACCACGCCTTCGACGACGAGGCGGCCCATCAGGCCGAGTCGTCCGGCCGCGTAGTAGCAAACCGCCACGGCCAGCGACATCAGAGCCGCCTCCGTAGTGGACCGGAACTGCCGAGTATCCAACACGTCAGCCATCAGACACCGGCCGGGCCGCCACGACCGGGAAGGCCCCTGCGTGTCGGGCGCCGCCGTCCGGCACGGGCCCGGGCGGGTCCGAAGACCGACCCGGCCCGAGGCGAGCCCCCTCCCCTCACTCCTCGGCCGCCGGCCGGGCCGGACCGCCGTCATGGCCGACGACCAGGACGGCCGCGTCGTCCTCGTGCCCCACCGTGGCCGCCAGCTTCATGACGGCGGTGGCGAGCGCCTCGACGTCCAGCCCGGCGACGGCGGTGATCCCGGCGAGCCGCGTCACCCGGTCCAGACCCTCGTCGACGTGGAGCGAGGGCCCCTCCACCACCCCGTCGGTCAGGAGGACGAAGACACCGTCGGCGGTGAGCCGGTGGCGCGTGGCCGGGTAGTCGACGCCGCGCAGCACACCGAGTGGAGGCCCGCCCTCGCTGTCGTCGATACCGGAGCGGCCGTCGGTGGTGGCCCAGATGTAGGGGATGTGACCGGCCCGGGCGCACTCCAGGGTGCCGGCAGCGGTGTCGAGCCGCAGGAAGGTGCAGGTGGCGAAGAGGTCAGCGCCCAGAGAGATCAGCAGGTCGTTGGTGCGACCGAGCAGCTCTCCCGGGTCTCCGGTGACGGAGGCCAGCGCGCGCAGTGCCACGCGGACCTGCCCCATGAAGGCGGCGGCCTCGATGTTGTGCCCCTGCACGTCACCGATGGACATGCCGATCTGCCCGCCGGGCAGGGAGAAAGCGTCGTACCAGTCACCGCCGACGTTGAGCCCGTGGTTGGCGGGCTCATAGCGGACAGCCAGCCGGGCGCCCGAAAAGCTGGGCAGGTCCGAGGGCAGCATGCCGCGCTGAATGGCCACGGCGAGCTCGACACGGGAACGCTGCGTCTCGGCCAACTCCCGCGCCCTGGCGGTCAGCGACCCGAGCCGGACCAGAAGGTCCTCGCTGCTGTCGGCCGGCCGTCTGCGGAACATCGATCACTCCGACGTCACGACAATCCTCGCATCACTCCGTCCCGTCTCCAGCACGCGGGACCACACGGGACCACCTCGGTACGAACAGGTCCTTCCTACTCTGCCCGGAGGGGACAGCGTCCGCATCTCATCGGCGGAGAGCGCGGCGGATCCCAGCGGGGCCACCCCACACCCGCCAGAAACGAACAGCGGTTCGGCGAGATCGAAGGCATCGCCCCGCCCCTGACTCTGTCCGGACCGAGCAGGCCGACGCCGCGCGACTCGCCCGGGAGACGGGGCCTCCCCAGCTCTTGTCGAAGGTGAGCCGGGGGCGAGTGTCGCGGCCGGCGTGGACGACGGCGCGAAACTCCTCGACGTCGCCCCTGGCGAGGAGACGGAAGAGTGCCTGGTCCGCGCCGGAGAACGCCTCGACGCGAGGACCGAAGGGAGGAGCGACGCACGCAAGTGCGCAGAGGCGCGTGACCTTGGCTTCGGCCAGGGCGGGCCGGCGTTTGCGCCTTGGCCCCGCCTCGCTCGCGAGTTCCGCGCTGCCAGGGGGCCTCGGGCGGGGGCGGCAACCAGAGAGCCGACTTCCGGAGCGGTCTAGCGTCGACCGGTTGATGGCCAAAGGGGCCGTGTTCCGTGAGCCAGAGCGAGGTCAGTGCCGACAGGTCGGAGGTGCGTGGGCGCACGTCATCCATGTGTGCAGAGGGGTCTCCCGCATGGTTGATGGCTCATCAGGTAAGTCGGCAACTGGTCAGCATGAGTCCCCGCGCGTTCCGGGACGGCCGTCCCAACAGGCACCGGTGCGAAGGGAAAGCCCAGGTGGGAAGCCGTCTAGCCCGACCGGAGCGATGTTCCTCACAAACATCGGACGGGGGTGTCGGTGTAAGGTCGAGACCGCCCTTGACCTGCAGAAAGCAGGCAGGGAGCCGTCTTCGAGGAGTCCAAAGTGCTGCGCACTCTGTTCAAGTCCAAGATCCACCGGGCGACCGTGACCCAGGCCGACCTGCACTACGTCGGGTCCGTCACCGTCGATGCCGAGCTGATGGAGGCGGCCGATCTGCTGCCCGGTGAGCTCGTGCACATCGTCGACATCGACAACGGGGCCCGGCTGGAGACGTACGTCATCGAGGGGGAGCGCGGCTCCGGGGTCATCGGGATCAACGGCGCGGCCGCGCACCTCGTCCACCCCGGCGACCTCGTGATCCTCATCAGTTACGCGCAGGTCGAGGACGCCGAGGCGCGCGCGTTCACGCCGCGCGTCGTGCACGTCGACGCGGACAACCGCATCGTGGAGCTCGGCGAGGACGCCTCCGCGCCCGTTCCCGGGAGCGACACCGTCCGCGCCCCGCACGCCGTACCCGCACAGGCCTGACCCGAGGGAGAGCCACCGCATGGCCGAGCTGAAGATCCGCGACGACCGGACGAACGGGCGCCTGGAGGCGTTCGAGGAGGACACCTTCGTCGGTGTCATCGTCTACTTCGTCCTCGACGCCGCACCCCATGCCCTCGTGGCGGTCCACACCATCGTCGAGGACGGGCACGAGGGGAAGGGGATCGCCGGAGCCCTCGTGCGCGAGTTCTACACGATCGCCGCCGGCGAGGGCGTCCCCGTCGTGCCGCTCTGCCCGTACGCCGCCAAGTGGGCCGAGCGCCACCCGGACGAGGCCCCCGTCCCCCCGGCCGACGTCGTCCGCGCGGCGAAGCTCCAGCTCAAGGCCACCCCCGACCTCTGGTGACCTCTGGGCGGGGGCCCGGACCGGACCCCCGAAGGGCGGACCCGGCGGGCGCGCGACCGTCCGCCGGGTCACCCTGGGAAGGGAGGATCCCGACGACCGAGAGGTCCGTGATGACGCACCCCTTCCCCGATCCGCAGCCCTCGCCCGTCCCGCCCCCGGTGCCCTCCCCGCCACCGGTACCCCCGCCCAACCCCGTACCCCCGCCCAGCCCCGTACCGACGCCTCCGGACCCCGTGCCCAGCCCGGTGCCCGAGCCCGGCGGACCCGTACCGGAACCCGAGCCTCAGCCCCAGCCGGGCCCCGCCGGGCTCCGCCCGTCGTCAACGGGAAGGTGACGGACGGGACGTACGGTTCCGCGCGAACCCTTGTCACGGAGCGTGCGCCACCCCTAACTTGGACGGCTGTCGCTGTGTTCCAAGGGGGGCCCATGGCCGTACGCGGACGTCACCGCCGCCACCAGCCGAGCCGCATCAACCGTGCGTCGCTCACCGTCACCGCGGGAGGTGCCGGAATGGCGCTGCCGCTGATCGGCGCGGGAGCCGTGCAGGCCGCCTCGCTGGACGTCTGGGAGAAGGTCGCGGCCTGCGAGTCCTCCTCCAACTGGCGCATCAACACCGGGAACGGCTACTTCGGCGGCCTCCAGTTCAGCCAGTCCACCTGGGAGAGCTACGGCGGCACGCACTACGCGCCGCGCGCCGACCTCGCCTCCAAGGACCAGCAGATCGCGATCGCCGAGCGCGTCCTGAAGGGACAGGGTCCCGGCGCCTGGCCGTCGTGCGGCCCCGACTCGGGCCTCGCCAGGGGCGGCGAGTCCCCCTCCACCGCCGGGAACGCGCCGAGGACCGCGTCCCTGCCGGGACAGCGCGCCTTACCCGAGCAGGCCACCAGGCCCGCCGCCGGTCCGACCACCGTGCCCACGGTCCGCGAGATGTACACGGTGACGCCCGGCGACTCCCTCTCGAAGATCGCCCGCGAGGAGCGGGTCCAGGGCGGCTGGAAGCGGCTGTACGAGTCGAACCGGCCCGTCGTCGGCGACGACCCCGACCTGATCCACCCCGGCCAGCGGCTCACCCTGCGCATCGCCGCACCGAAGAAGACGGCGGCGCCGAAGCCGCCACCCCGGCCGGCCGAGACACCCGCGCCGGTCAGAACCGTCCCTCCGGCGACGAAGACGGCCCCTCCGGCGACCAAGACGGCTCCGCCGGTCAAGGCCACCCCGCCGGTGAAGGTCACTCCGCCGGTCAAGGCCGCCCCCTCGAAGCGGCCCGCCTCGAAGCCGCCCGCCGCCACCAAAGCCCCGGCTCCCCGCAGCACTCCCGCCGCCAAGCCCGTCGCGAAGCCGAAGGCGAAGCCCGTCAGCAGGCCCGCGGCCAAGCCCCGCCCGGCCCCCGCGCCGGACAAGGACCGCTACTCCGCTCCCATCGCCGCCGACATCGGCACCCGCTACGGCACCCGCGGCTCCTCGTGGTCCAGCGGCTACCACACCGGAGTGGACTTCCCCGTGCCCACCGGGACCTCGGTCAAGGCCGTCGCCGACGCCCGGGTCGTCTCCGCGGGGTGGGGCGGGGCGTACGGCTATCAGGTCGTCCTGCGCCACGACGACGGCCGCTACAGCCAGTACGCGCACCTGTCCGCGCTCACCGTCCGGGAGGGCCAGCGGGTCCAGGGAGGACAGCGCATCGGACGCTCAGGGTCGACCGGCAACAGCTCGGGACCGCATCTCCACTTCGAGGTGCGGACGGGTCCCGGGTACGGCTCCGACGTCGACCCGCTGGCCTACCTCAGGGCGCGGGGCGTCTCCATCTGACACCGACAGGGCCTCCGGCGGGACCGTCATGCGGTCCAGGGTGAGCTGAACGAGCCCGCCCGCCGCGACCGCGCCGCAGAGCAGCGCGGCGACGGTGCCCGCCACCCCGTAACGGAAGCTCTCGCCGAAGAGCGTGAGGCCCACGGCCGCCGCCACCACCGGGTTCACCACGGTGACCGTGGCGAGCGGCGCGGCGAGCCCCGCGCCCCGGTACGAGGCCTGCGAGAGCAGCAGTCCGGTCACGGCGAGCCCGGACAGTACGAGCAGACCGGTCCACTCGGCGAGCGGGGCGCCGGAGGTCCACTCCTCGGCCACGGACTTGGTGAAGACCGAGGCCATGCCGAAGGAGACGCCGGCCGCGGCGGCCAGGACCACGCTGCGCAGTACGGACCGGCCCACCAGGTGCGCCGCCGTGAACAGGACGGCCACCACGGCGGACGTGCCCGCCGCGAGCATCCACCGCTCCCCGTCGGTGAGCGACTGCGCGTCGGTGCCGTTCGTGAGACTCAGCAGACCGGCGAGGCCGACCGTGGCCATGAGAGCGCCGCGCCAGGCCCGCCGCCCGGCCCTGCGGCCGACGAAGAGGGCCGCCATGGGCAGCGCGAAGACGATCGTGAGCGCGCCCAGCGGCTGGACCAGGCTGAGCGGACCGAACGCGAGGGCGACCACGTGCAGGGTCGCGCCGAGACCGTTGAGCAGGACGGACACCCACCAGGCCGGGCTGCGCAGCGGCGCGTAGCGGGGACCTGCGGCGGAGGCCGCGACCCGCTCCTGCACGATCGCCGCGGCCGCGTAGGCGACCGCCGAGACCAGGGACAGGAGCACGGACAGCAGGAGGGGGCTCATACCCTCCACGATCTCTCTTCCGAGCGATTTCGGCGTCGTACCAGGGAACGTCCTGGCGGGTACCGCCGACGCAGTACAAGGTCCACGCGTACGACCGTGGATGTACACCCGCGCAGGTCGGAAGGGGTGGAACGGGATCATTCCGGCGCCCGGTCCCGGTGCGGAAGAATCATGAGGAATCATCGCGGGAGGGGAGGCCGCGCCACCGGGGCGGGGCCATGGACGGGGAAGGCGGGGGCAGGCGCGTGGCATCGGAACTGGATCTCGTGGCGAGTGGAGCGGTGGGCGGGTTCTTCGCGCTGCGGACCGCCGCGCCGGAGACCGGAGGGGCGCACGTCCCTCTCGCCTTCCTGTACGCGGGGGAGCACGGGCCCCTCACCGCGCGCGTGGACCGGGTCGCCGCCCGGCTCCACGCTCCCGAGCGACGGGTCGGGGCCTCCGTCGCCCACCTCGGGCTCGCGGCCCGGCTCTGGTCGACCGCCCTCGGTCCGGCCGCGATGTTCGGGTACTTCCCCGACCTCGCCCCCGGCGAGCTGCACTGGGACGGGGCGCTGACCTCCCCCGACGACCTGTGGTGGTCCGGCTCCGCGACCCGCCCCGCCACCGTCGAGGCCCTCCGCGAGGCCGTCCAGGAGGCCCACCTCGTCCCGCTGCACGCGGCGCTGCGCCGCGACGGCCGGATCTCGCCCCGGCTGCTCTGGGGCAACGCCGGCTCCGCCCTCGCCGGCGCGCTGCGCGAGCTCACCCGCTGGGCCCGCGCCCAGGACCGGCCCGAGGTCGCCGAGCGGGCCGCCGCGCTGGTCTCCGGGCTCCTCGACCACCCGGACCTCGCCGGGACGGTCCGCGGCCCCCGGCTGCGCCGCGCGAGCTGCTGCCTCTACTACCGCTGCCCCGGCGGCGGCCTCTGCGGGGACTGTGTCTTCGACCACGCACCCCGAACGGGTTTGGAGGCGCGGCCCCCCGCTCCGTAAAGTTGCTTATTCGAGCGCCCGCGAGCGGCGGCGACGACGTACGAGCGAACGAGGAACCCGAAGGCCATGACGGTGACCGAAGAAAACCAGGACTACGGGCCGGGCGTCGACCCCGAGCGCCTGGCCGTCTGCCTGAGCGTCCTCGACGAGCTCGACAAGCTGGACGTCGACCACCCGGACGCGATCGTCGTCCGGCGCGCCACCGCCGGGATCTACCGGACGGTGAAGCAGCGCCGCCGCCAGGAGCGCCGGGCCGCCAAGACCGCCAACGACAAGGCGGTCACCGAGGCCACGGCCACCGGCTCCGCGCAGCGCATCGACGACGAGACCGAGGGCATCCTGCCCTCCTCGGTCACGGAGGAGGGGCGGATCGCGGGGATACTCCAGCGCCCGCGCTCCTGCTACGTCTGCAAGACGCGCTTCGTCGAGGTCGACTACTTCTACCACCAGCTCTGCCAGCCGTGCGCGGCCCTGAACCGGGCCAAGCGCGAGGCGAGCGCCGACCTCACCGGCAAGCGCGCGCTGCTCACCGGCGGCCGGGCCAAGATCGGCATGTACATCGCTCTGCGACTGCTCCGCGACGGCGCCCACACGACGATCACCACGCGCTTCCCCAAGGACGCCATCCGCCGCTTCAAGGCCATGGACGACTCCGCGGACTGGATGCACCGCCTGGAGGTCGTCGGCATCGACCTGCGTGACCCGGCGCAGGCCGTCGCCCTCGCCGACCAGATGGCCGAGGACGGTCCGCTGGACATCCTCATCAACAACGCGACGCAGACCGTACGCCGCCTGCCCTCCGCCTACGCCGCCCTGGTCGACGGCGAGAGCGCCCCGCTGCCCGCGGGGGAGCTCCCGGCCCACCACGTCATCGGCGCCTTCAACTCCGGTGCGGTCGGCGAGCTCGGGGCGGCCGCCGCGCTGCCCGTCGGGGTGAGCGGCCTGGAGGCGCAGCAGGTCGCCGACCTCGCCCTGGTCGCGGGGAACGCCAGCATCGCCCGCCACCTCGACGGCACCGCCATCGACGCGGGCGGCCTGGTGCCGGACGTCGTCGAGAGCAACACCTGGGTGCAGAGCATCGAGCAGATCTCCCCGGTGGAGCTCCTCGAGACGCAGCTGTGCAACTACACGGCGCCGTTCATCCTGATCAGCAAGCTCCGTCCGGCGATGGCCGAGGCCGCCAAGAAGGCGGCCAGCGGACGCGCCTACGTCGTCAACGTCTCGGCGATGGAGGGCGTCTTCAGCCGCGGCTACAAGGGCGCCGGGCACCCGAACACCAACGCGGCGAAGGCCGCGATGAACATGGTGACGCGGACCAGCGGCCAGGAGATGTTCGAGACCGACGGCATCCTCATGACCTCGGTCGACACCGGCTGGATCACCGACGAGCGTCCGCACTTCGACAAGCTGCGCCTCGCCGAGGAGGGATTCCACGCCCCGCTCGACCTGGTCGACGGCGCCGCCCGGGTCTACGACCCGGTCGTGCGCGGCGAGGCCGGCGAGGACCTCTACGGCTGCTTCCTGAAGGACTACGCCCCCGCCAACTGGTAGACGGCGGATCCGGCGCCCCGGCGGGAGCCTCGGCGTCCGGCCGTCCTGTCCCGCTCTGTTCTGCTCCGTTCCGTTCTGCTCCGTTCTGGAAAGAGCGCTCTACCTCCTGGTAGGGCGCTCTTTCGGTCTTGTTCACTCGATCGCATCACACTTCCGAGCCCGGTAGAGCGCGGACGCGCTCATTTGGTTACTCTGATGTCCACGGTCGGCCACCGAGGAGACACACCATCCTCACGGCTGGTCCGGGGACTGGCCTGCCACCAAGGCCGCGGTCCCGCCCGATGAACGGCGCCACCGCGACCGACGGCACCAAGGCCCCACAGGTACGCGACACAAAGGAGTGCGCGGTGACACCCGAACTGACGAAGCAGGAACCGAGACCGGCCGAACCCCAGGACCGGCCCCGCCGGAACGGCGAGCTCGGAAGCCTCGAAGTGTGGGCCCACGCGGCCCCGATCCGGCTGGCGGGCTACGAGGACGACCTCGCGGAGCCCCACATCCTGCCCAGCATCGACTGAGCCCGCTCCACCCGCTGCCCCCGTCCGCCGTGCGGCCGGGGGCAGCGGCACGTCCCCACCGACGTCCCTACCGGAGCCGGACCGGCGGCAGGTACTCCCGTACCAGCGTGCGGTGCCACCACGCCCCCGTCTCGCGCAGCTCGCGCCAGGTGGTGTACCGGTACCGGTACAGCCGGGCGCGGACGTGCGTCGGCGGCGCGTCGGGGAACGGGTTGTGGGCGAGCAGCCGCAGCGTGTCGCGGTCTCCTTCGAGCAGCCGCTCCACGAAGGGCCCGAACCACTCGCGCGCGTAGCCGGGGGAGAGGGCGGCGAACCACATCAGCCAGTCCAGGCGGAGGTGGTACGGGGCGAACTGACGCGGCAGACGGCGGGGATCGCCGGGCTTCCCCCGGAAGCCGTACTCCCGCCACACCGTGCCCACGTGCGGATCCGGGTCGTCGGTGCCCTCGATGACGATCTCGTCCCGCACCCGGCCGACCGTGCCGAACGCGCCGTAGGTGTTGACCAGGTGGAACGGGTCGTACGAGCGGTTCATCGCCTGGTTACGGGAGAGCAGGTTGCGCACCGGGCGGTAGCTCCGGAACAGGACGAAGGCGGTCACCGCGACGACCACGACCACGTACCAGAGCGGCGGGTCCGGCCGCGGATGCTCCCCGGTGAGCGCGGACGCGTCCACGACGGAGAGCGCCAGCACGATGGTGATCCAGTTCAGCCAGGCGAAGTTGCCCGAGAGTACGAGCCACAGCTGTGTCGCGATCATCAGGCAGGCGGCGACCGTGGCCACCGGCTGCGGTGTGAAGAGCAGGAACGGCACGAACAGCTGCACGACGTGGTTGGCCGCGACCTCGACCCGGTGCAGCGGGCGCGGGAGGTGGTGGAAGAACCAGCTCAGCGGCCCGGGCATCGGCTGTGTCTCGTGGTGGTGGTAGAGACAGGTGAGCTTCCGCCAGCAGGCGTCGCCCCGGATCTTGATGAGACCGGCGCCGAACTCGACGCGGAAGAGCAGCCAGCGCAGCAGGAAGAGGATGAGGACGGGCGGCCCGGTGTCGTCGTTGCCGAGGAAGACCGCGAGGAAGCCGGTCTCCAGGAGCAGCGACTCCCAGCCGAAGGAGTACCAGGTCTGGCCCACGTTCACGATCGACAGGTACAGGGCCCAGAGCGCGAACCACAGGAGCATCGACACCGGCAGCGGCACCGCGTCACCGGCGCCCGCCACCATGGCCAGGGCGATCGCCGCCCCGGTCCACGCGACGGCCGCGAACAGCCGGTCCGAGTAGCGCCAGCGGAAGAGCGAGGGGGTCTGGCGGGGCCGGGTCCCGCGCAGGTACTCCGGCACCGGGAGCATGCCGCGTTCGCCGATCAGTGCCCTGAACTGGAGGGCGGCCGACAGGAACGCCACGCAGTACAGCCCGGCGAGGCCCCGCTGGAACGCGATCCGGCTGAGCCAGAGGTCGGGCGCGGTGAACCACTCCATCCCTTCCAGTATCGGCCCCGGGTCACGACCTGACGAGACGTCGGAGGGTCCGGCCGAGATGGCGGGCGTACGTCCGTTGGAGCACGGGGATCAGCGGGCCGGCGAGCCGGGTGTACCAGACGCAGGGCCGGCTGAACGCGGTGACCGTGAAGCGGACCGTGCCGTCGGGCGCCAGCTCGACGACGAAGGACTCCTCGCCGCACTCCGGGTGCCCGGTCACGGTGCCGTAGGCGAAGCCGGTCCGCTGCTCCTCGTACGCGGTCCAGATCACCGAGCAGGGGGCGCCGAGCCGGACCCGGCCGACCCCCACCGACACCTCCAGGTGGACACCGGGCTCGGCGCGGTCGGCCTCACTGCGGACGGTCGCCCCGGAGGAGCGGTGCATCCGCCAGGTGGTGACGGCGGCGCCGGCGGCCTCGAAGGCGGCACGGCCCTGGCCGACGACCATGCTCTGCCGCAGGTGGTGGTAGCCCTCGGGGAGCTCCTCCGGGGAGCGGGTGGCGCCGACCTCGCGGTACGTGAGGCTCGGGCGGGGATGGGAGGGAGGGATGTGGGAGAAGCTGCTCGTGAGGCGGCTCATGCGGGGAGGTCCGTTCGCTGGTGGGCGGGATGGAGTCGGGTCGGGAGGGGGGACGGTGTCGTCGTCGACGGCGTTGCGGGCCGGTCCGCCTGGAGGCGGCGCCGGGCGAGCAGGGCGCAGACGGCGAAGCCGAGGGCGTTGCCCAGGCCGTGGGTCGCGGCCATCCACGTCAGGCTGAGGTGCGGCAGACCCGTGGCCTCGCCGAGCGCCCAGCTCAGCGCGAGCAGCATGGTGACGACGAGGACCAGGGCGGAGACGGCGAGCAGCGCGCGCGTGAGCCGGCCGGTCGCGAGCTCGCGGCGCTCCCGCAGGGTCAGGACGGCGACCGCCGCCATCCCGGCCGTCAGCACGACCGCCCCCGCGAGCTCGGCCCAGTCGTCGACGAAGTAGCCGACCAGGACCAGCAGCGTGCCCGTCGGGACGCTGAGCGCGGCGAAGCGGGCGGTGGGGCCGTCGTCGGCGCGGCAGACGAGACCCGCGACGAGGGCGGCGGCGAAGCCCGCGAAGTGGAAGTGCGGGACGGTCAGCGCGAGGAGGTCCAGGTCGAAGCCGAAGAGCGGGTACGAGGCCCGCTCGGCGACGAGCGCCAGACCGGCGACGGAAGGGGCCGCGAGCGCGGTGAGGACGGCGATCTCCCGGGGGCGCGGGGAGCGCGTGAGCATGAGTCGGGCCGGGGCCTGGAGCGCGAGCGCCACCGTGGCGAGGGCGTAGACGGCGGCGAGCCCCGCCGAGACTCCGGAGCGGGGCAGCCACAGGGCCAGCGCTCCGGGGGCGGCGAGCAGCGGCCAGGCGCGCCGGAGCGGATCGAGGCCCGGGGGCCGCGGCCCGTCAAGGAGCGCAAGCCCCGTCGGCACCACCCAGAACATCCCGATCATCACGACCGGGTTCACCACGACGGACAGCGCGGTCACCGGACACCCCCCGACTTGAACGCGTTCAACTGACGAGCCGAGCGTAGGGCCTTTCTTGAACGTGTTCAAGTGACGGTCCGGGGCGGCGTTCGGCCGGCCGGGTGTCGGCCGCCCCGGTCGGCCTTCCTCCGCTTGCGGGGGCCCGTGCGCTGCGACAGACATGAGGGACTGGCCGGAACCGGGCGCCGGGCCCCGGAGAGAGAAAACGGGAGAACCAGGTGCGCACACCTCTGCGCCGGACGCGGCGAACACCCACCGCGATCACCGCGACGCTCGCCTCGGCTCTCCTCGTCGCCGGCTGCTCCTCCGGAGAGCCGGGCGGCAGTCACGGCGAGCAGCCCGAGGCCGCCGCCCAGGAGGTCCACCTCCAGCCGCTCGCCGCCAAGGGGCCCGACCCCTTCACCGCGTCCAGCGCCCGGATCGCCGGTCGTACGGTCTCCCCGGAGCGGGACCCGGAGGCCGCCTCCGTCCAGCGGGTCCGCGAGATCACCGGCTCCACCCCTGGCCTCTACGGCGGCACCCGGGCGGAGGCCAGCTGCGACGTCGAGCAGCAGGTCTCCTTCCTCTCCGGCGACCAGGGCAGAACGCGCGCCTTCGCCGAGGCCGCGGGCATCCCCGAGACGAACGTCTCCGGCTGGCTGCGCGGCCTGACCCCGGTCGTCCTGCGCGCCGACACCCGGGTCACCAACCACGGCTACCGGGGCGGCCGCGCCACCGCCTTCCAAGCCGTCCTCCAGTCCGGTACGGCGGTCCTCGTCGACCAGTACGGGTCCCCGCGCGTCCGCTGCGCCTGCGGCAACCCGCTCCGGAGCCCGGTCTCGGTCCAGAGCGGCGTCCACCAGGGCGAACCCTGGGACGACTTCGACCCCGAGCACGTGATCGTCGTCCGGCCGACCAGCACCGTCGTCACCAGCCTCGTCATCGTGAACGCCGCCGACAGCAGCTGGATCGAGCGGCGGACCGGCAGCGACGGGGCCGAGGACCGGAAGCCGGCCGTGGAACCGGACTGCGACCCGGACGAGTGCCACCTGACCGGGACCGGCACGCCGGATCCCCCGAGCCCCCCGAGCCCTGATCCCGGGCGGCCCGACACGTCCACGCCTGCCACACCCGTCCCGCCGAGGCCGACGGACCCGACGGGCCCGGCCCTCACGGTCCCGGACCCGTCCGGGAGCGGTGGCACGGGAACCGCCCCGACGCCCGCGGACCCCGACCCGTACGAGCAGCCGGCCCCCGACCCGTACGAGGAGCCGAGCTCCGACCCGTACGCCGACCCGTACGAGGAACCGCCCTCCGACCCGTACGCGGATCCGTATGCCGACCCGTACGCCGAGCCCCCCGTCTTGCCGCCCGACGGCCCGGAAGGGGAACTGCCGCCCGAGGAGCTCGTCCCACCCGACACGGGGCAGGAGCAGCCCGAGACCTTCGAAGGATGAGAGGGCCAAGGGGTGAAAGGGATCTTCGTGGTGCGCGGGGGCGGGGCTGCGCCTAGCGTGGCCCCATGAACGCGGGCAGCGGGGGCGGGGAGGCGGTCGAGCGTCTCCGCCATGGGCGGGGGGAGCCGGTGGATCCGGTCGATCCAGCGGATGCCGTCGATCCGGTCGATTCGGCGGATCCGGTCGATCCGGCGGCGCTGGAGGACCGGCCGCCCACCGGAGCCCGGATCCTGCACGACTACGGCTCGGCCTTCCGGATGGGCGGTTTCGACTGGGACCTGCTCACCGGCACGATGATCATGGACGACGCCGCCCTCGGCGTCTTCGACATGGACCGCACCGAGTACGACGACCGTCCCGAGACCCTCGGCTCCCGGGTCCTGCCCGACGAGGGCCGCCGCCTCGACACGCTTGTCGCCCAGGCGCTCAAGGAGGGCAGCGACCAGTACGGCGCGTACTTCCGCATCCGCCGCCGCGACGGCGTCCACCAGTGGACGCACACCCAGGGGCTCGTCGAGCGCGATGCCACGGGCCGTCCCGTACGGATCGTGGGCATCCTCCGCGACGCCACCCACGAGCTGACCGAGTCCGCCGCCCGGCTCGGTCTCGACGAGGGGCGCAGACAGCGCGCCGGTGTCGTCGAGGGCACGACGGCGGCCCTCGCCTACGCCCGGACCGTGCAGGACGTCATCGACCTGCTCAACGACTCGCACGCCCTCGAACACTTCGGCGCGGCCAGCCTCGTGATGGGCCTCCTCGAATCCGGCCGCATCCATCTCGTCGCCGAGGGGCCCGACGGCGCCTTCGTGCCGGGCACCCGCTTCACCCGGGTGGACGAGCCGTACCCGATGAGCGAGGTGATCCGGACCCTGCGGCCCCGGTTCATCGACTCGGCCCGGGACTTCGCCGACTCCTTCCCGGTGCTGTGGCCGCACATCAGCGGCCTCGGCATCACCGCCGCCGCCTATCTGCCGCTCATCGCCCAGGCCCGGCCCATCGGCGCGCTCGGCCTCCTCTACAGCGACAAGACCGGCTTCAGCGAGGACGAGCGGACGCTGCTCGTCGCCCTCGGCAGCAGCATCGCCCAGAGCCTTCAGCGGGCCATGCTGTACGAGCAGGAGCACGACCTCGCCGAAGGGCTCCAGCAGGCGATGCTGCCGCGCAGGATCCCCGAGGTGCCCGGCGCGCAGACCGCCGTCCGCTACCGCTCGGCCCGGCTCGGCCGGGACATCGGCGGCGACTGGTACGACATCATCCCGCTGCCCGGGGGTCGGGTCGGCGCCGTCATCGGCGACGTCCAGGGGCATGACACCCACGCGGCGGCCGTGATGGGACAGCTGCGGATCGTGCTCCGCGCCTACGCCGCCGAGGGGCACCCCCCGGCCACCGTCATGGCCAGGGCCTCCGTCTTCCTGCACGAGCTCGACACCGAGCGCTTCGCCACCTGCACCTACGCCGAGGTCGACCTCGGTACCGGCGTCGTCCAGATCGTCCGCGCCGGCCATGTCGACCCACTCGTCAGGGAGATCGACGGGCGCTGCCGCAGGCTCCCGGTGGAGGGCGGGCTGCCGCTCGGGCTCTCCGCGGAGTTCGGCCGTCTCGACTACCCCGTGACCGCCCTGGAGCTCGACCCCGGACAGACCCTGATGCTCTACACGGACGGCCTCGTGGAGAAGCCGGGCGCCGACCTCGACGAGGGCTTCCAGTGGCTCACCTCCCTCGTGCGGCGCGGCCCCGCCGACCTCCAGCAGCTCGCCGACCACCTCTGCGACGTGGTCGCCGACCGAGGCGGCGAGGACGACGTGGCGATCCTGCTGCTGCGCCGCCAGGCGGCCTTCGCCCCGCACGGGACCGGCCGGTTCCAGCAGCACGTGGCCCAGAGCGATCCCGAGGCGCTGAGCTCCGCCCGGCACATGATCCGGGCCGCGGTACGGGCCTGGGGCGCGGGGGAGCGGGCGGAGGAGATCGAGCTGGTCGCCGACGAGCTGATGACCAACGCGCTGATGCACACCGACGGCGGCGCGATCGTGACCCTGCGGGTCCTGAGCGGGCTCGAGCGGCGGATGCGCGTGGAGGTCGAGGACCGCTCCAGCGCGCTGCCCCGGCGCCGCGAGGCGGGGGAGGCGGGCGTCTCCGGCCGCGGCCTGCTCCTGGTCGAGCGGATCTCCGACGCGTGGGGCGTCGAGTCGCGCGGCGGCGGCAAGTGCGTCTGGTGCGAGTTCACCGTGCCGAACTGAACGCGTTGACTGACCTTGGTACGTGTTGACTTGACCTCGTTACGCGTTGACTGACCTTGTTGCAGAGCTGGCTAACTGCCCTTGTTAACTGAGGGTGAACTGATCGTACTTGACCGTAACTGTCGGTACGCGATTGACTTCACCCTCCCGCCTCTCCGCGCAGGACGTGAGGACACCCGTGAGCAGCAGCAGCGAGCTACTGGCCCCCCTGGACCTGGCCTTCTGGCATCTGGAGTCCCCCACCCACCCCCTGCACCTCGGGGCCCTCGCCCACTTCGGACCCGTCCCCGCGGACCCCGGCCACGAGCCTCCAGTGGACGTCCTCGACCTGCTCGCCCGCCGCGCCGCCGCCGTCCCCAGGCTCCGGATGCGCGTGCGCGACGTCCTGATCCCCGTCGGCGGGGCCGCCTGGAGCGCCGACCCGGACTTCGACGTACGCCGCCACGTCCGCGAGATCACCCTCCCCGGCGCCGACTTCGCCGCCGAGACCACCCGGCTCGCCGCCGAACTCATGGAGCGCCCCGTCGAGCGCGGCCTGCCGCCCTGGGAGATGTATCTGCTCACCGGCGCCCCCGACGGCTCCTTCGCCGTCCTCGTCAAGCTCCACCACGCCCTCGCCGACGGCATGAGGGCCGTCGCCATCGGCGCCGGCATCTTCGACGAGATCGCCGCCGGGCACCGCCGTACGCGCCGCCCCCGCCCCGTACCCCCGCGCTCCTGGCTGCCCGGCCCCGGCCGTCTCCTCGACCTGGCCAGGGGCCGGCTCGGCGACCTCGGCCGGGCCGTCGAGGTCGGTGCCTCGGTCGTCGGAGCCTCCGTCGTCCGCGCCGGCCGGCTCGACGGGAGCCCCGGCTCCGCACTCGCCGCCGAATCCAGCGGTACGCGCAGGATCGCGACCGCGACCCTGCCGATCGACCGCGTCCACCGGATCCGCCGCACCACCGGCGGCACCGCCAACGACGTCCTCCTCGCCGTCACCGCCGGAGCCCTGCGCCGCTGGTTCGACGGGCGGGGCCTGCCGCTCCCCGACGCCGACCCCCGGGCCCTCGTCCCCGTCTCCCGCCGCCGCCCCGGCGCCGCACCCGGCCCCGGAAACAGCCTCTCCGGCTACCTCCTCGACCTGCCGGTGACCGAACCCGATCCGGCGGCCCGGCTCACCGCCGTACGGCACGCGATGGACCGGAACAAGGCCGCGGGCCCCTTCAGGGGCGCGGGCGCCGTCGCCCTCCTGGCCGACCAGCTCCCTCCGCTCGCCCATCGCTTCGGCGCCCCCTTCGCGGCCGGCGCCGCCCGGCTCCTCTTCGATGTCCTCGTCACCCAGGTGCCGCTGCCCCGCTCCGCTCTCTCCCTCGGCGGTGCGCCGCTGCGCGCCCTCTTCCCCATGGCGCCGCTCGCCCGCGGCCAGTCCCTCGCCGTCGCCATGTCCCCCTACGGAGGCAGCGTCCACATCGGTCTGGTCGCGGACGGTGAGGCGGTCCCCGACCTTGACGCGCTCGGCGCCGCGTTCACGGCCGAACTCGACCTTCTGGACCCGTCGCCGGACTCCCCGTAGACGTACGGCTCACTCCGTCACGCCGTGCGCGTCGTGCCCGGCGGCCCGCAGAGCGGCGGCCACCCCGAACCGGAGGTCTTCGTCGCCCTCGACGAACAGTACGCGCACGTCACACACCCTGAGTGGTGTCCGGCGGATCAGGATCGGAGCACTCGGCGGGCGGTCCCGCCACCCGTGCGGCAGGGTGGTGCCATGCCCGAACTGCCCGAGGTGGAAGCGCTGCGCGAGTTCCTCGACGCGCATCTGGTGGGCAAGGAGATCGCCCGCGTCCTGCCCGTCGCGATCAGCGTCCTCAAGACGTACGACCCGCCCCTCACCGCCGTCGAGGGCGCCGAGGTCACCGCGATCGGCCGGCACGGGAAGTTCCTCGACCTCACCACCAGCGGCGCCGCGGGCGAACTCCACCTCCTGATCCACCTGGCCCGCGCCGGCTGGCTCCGCTGGCAGGACCCCCTGCCCTCCGGGCCGCCGAAACCCGGCAAGGGCCCGCTGGCCCTGCGTACCGCCCTCACCGGAGGCGACGGCTTCGACCTCACCGAGGCCGGCACCACCAAACGCCTCGCCGTCCACCTCGTCCACGACCCGGCCGAGGTGCCCGGCGTAGCCCGGCTCGGCCCCGACCCGCTCGCCGAGGACTTCGGCCCCGAGGCCTTCGCCGCGCTCCTCGCCGGCGAACGACGGCAGATCAAGGGCGCCCTGCGCGACCAGGGACTCATCGCGGGCATCGGCAACGCCTACAGCGACGAGATCCTCCACGCCGCCAGGATGTCGCCCTTCAAACCCACCCAGAACCTCACCCCGGAGGAGACCACCGCCCTCTGGACGGCGATGCGGACCACCCTCCGCGAGGCCGTCGAGCGCTCCCACGGACTCGCCGCGGGCAGGCTCAAGGCCGAGAAGAAGAGCGGCCTGCGCGTCCACGGCCGGACGGGCGAGCCCTGCCCCGTCTGCGGGGACACCATCCGCGAGGTCTCCTTCAGCGACTCCTCCCTCCAGTACTGCCCCACCTGCCAGACCGGCGGCAAGCCGCTCGCCGACCGCCGCCTGTCGAAACTCCTCAAATAGATCCCCTGGATCCCCGCGACTCCTCGAACAGATCCCCGCGCGCCCTCACATAGACTCCCGCGCATGCTGCGCGTCCTGGCCGTCGACGACGAGGAGCCCGCCCTCGGCGAGCTGCTCTACCTGCTCCGCGCCGACCCGCGCGTCCGCACCGCCGAAGGCGCGGGCGACGCGACCGCGGCCCTGCGCAGGATCGGACGCGCCCTGGAGACGGGGCCCGACGGGGACGACGCCGTCGACGTCGTCTTCCTCGACATCCACATGCCCGGCCTCACCGGGCTCGACGTCGCCCGGCTGCTCGCCGGCTTCGCCCGCCCGCCGCTCGTCGTCTTCGTCACCGCCCACGAGGGTTTCGCCCTCCAGGCCTTCGACCTCAAGGCCGTCGACTACGTCCTCAAGCCCGTCCGCCGCGAACGCCTCGCCGAGGCCGTCCGCCGCGTCCACGACCTGGTCCACGCCACTGCCCCGGCCGTGTCCGCGGGCCCCGCCGCCCCCGAACAGATCCCCGTCGAACTCGGCGGGGTCACCCGTTTCGTCGCCGTCGACGACATCGCGTACGTGGAGGCCCACGGCGACTACGCCCGCCTCCACACCGACCACGGCAGCCACCTCGTCCGCATCCCGCTCTCCACGCTCGAGGAGCGGTGGGCCGCCCGGGGCTTCGTCCGCATCCACCGCAGCCATCTCGTGGCCCTCGCCCGGATCGACGAACTCCGGCTCGACGGCGCGAGCACCTCGGTACGGCTCGGCGGCACCGACCTCGCCGTCAGCCGCCGCCACGCCCGTCACCTCCGTGACCTGCTGATGCGCCGGGCCGGGGGCTGATCACCCGCAGGTCTGTCGCCGCCCGGGAGTGCTGCGTAGACTCCACGCGTCCCGGGCCCCACGGCCCGCCTGCCCGTCCGGGCAGCCGCCGAGAGATGCCGGAGCGGACGCCGATGTCCGAGCACCCAGCGCCGCGCAGACCCCGGCGCGAGACCGTCACGTACGCCACCGCCCACGGCACCGGCGCCGTCCCCGGCCCCGCCGGGCGATCCGCCGCGCACGCCCCGGCCCGCTCGGAGATCGACGAGCAGACCACCCTCGGCCACACCTACGTCCGCTCCCTGATGCGCAGCCAGCTGCGCGCCGC
Organism: Streptomyces sp. NPDC055103; assembly: GCF_053607625.1. NCBI lineage: Bacteria > Bacillati > Actinomycetota > Actinomycetes > Kitasatosporales > Streptomycetaceae > Streptomyces > Streptomyces sp. NPDC055103. The sequence continues at coordinate 17,860 of NZ_JBSGTX010000068.1, read as the reverse complement.
GCTCACCGCGCTCGGCGCGCTCTCCCTGCTCGTCGGCTCGCTGCCCCTGCTCCTCGCGCTGCCCGCGCCCGAGGCCCTCGTCTGGGCCGCGCTCGGCGTCGGGGTGTACCCCGTCGTCTGGGGCATCGCCCACTGGTACGTCCGCCGCGCCGAGCGCAACGAGCGCGACTTCACCGGCCTCGTCGAACGGTGACCGGTCCCGCGTGAACCAGACCTACGCCGTCGCGGCCGTCACCGCCGTCGTCCTCGCGACCGTCCTCATCGGCGCCCTCGGCCTGCGGATATCCCGCACCACCTCCGACTTCTACGTCGCCTCGCGGACCGTCCGGCCGGGCCTCAACGCCGCCGCCATCAGCGGCGAGTACCTCTCCGCCGCCTCCTTCCTCGGCATCGCCGGACTCGTCCTCGTGCAGGGCCCCGCGATGCTCTGGTACCCGGTCGGCTACACCGCCGGATACCTCGTCCTGCTCGTCCTCGTCGCGGCCCCGCTGCGCCGCTCCGGCGCGTACACGCTCTCCGACTTCGCCGAGGCCCGGCTCGAGTCCCCGCAGGCCCGCCGCCTCGCCAGCCTCTTCGTCGTCGGCATCGGCTGGCTCTACCTGCTGCCACAGCTCCAGGGCGCCGGGCTCACCCTGGAGATCCTCACCGGCGCCCCCGACTGGGTCGGCGGGCTGCTCGTCGCCCTCGTCGTCACCGGCACGGTCGCCGCCGGCGGGATGCGGAGCATCACCTTCGTCCAGGCCTTCCAGTACTGGCTGAAACTCACCGCCCTGCTCGTCCCCGTCCTCTTCCTCCTCGCCGCCTGGTACGGGGACGGGGCGCCCCGGGCCCGCTTCGACGCCCCCGCCGTCCTCCGCGAGCACACCGTCGTCCGGGTCGCCGACACCATACGGATCCGGCTCGACGCCCCCCTCGCCCTCACCGTCACCGGCCGCGTCGACGACATCTCCCACGACCACCGGACCGTCACCCTCGCCCCCGGCACCCACCACGTCCTCGCCGGCACCGAACTCGCCTTCGCCCCCGGTGCGGTCCTCCCCGAGAGGGCGGCCAGTGGCACCGACCCCCTCGGCTGGTCGCAGCCGCTCGCCGGGGGACACGACGGGCACCAGCTGTACGCCACGTACGGACTGATCCTCGCGACCTTCCTCGGCACCATGGGCCTGCCGCACGTCGCCGTCCGCTTCTACACGAGCCCCCACGGCCGAGCGGCCCGCCGCACCACCCTCGTCGTGCTCGGTCTCGTCGGTACCTTCTACCTGCTGCCGCCGCTGTACGGAGCCCTCGGCCGGATCTACGCCCCCGAACTCGCGCTCACCGGCTCCGCCGACGCGGCCGTGCTCGTGCTGCCCGAGCGGATCCTCGGCGGATCCGCGGGCGAGCTCCTCGGCGCGCTCCTGGCGGGCGGCGCCTTCGCCGCCTTCCTCTCCACCGCCTCCGGGCTCACCATGTCCGTCGCCGGCGTCCTCACCCAGGACGTGCTGCCGTCCCGGGGCGTACGCCACTTCCGCCTCGCGACCCTGCTGGCCACCGCCGTCCCGCTCGGCGTCGGCGTGGTCGCCTCCAAGGTGCCGGTCGCCGACGCCGTCGGTCTCGCCTTCGCGGTCTCCGCCTCCTCCTTCTGCCCGCTGCTCGTCCTCGGCATCTGGTGGCGGCGGCTCACGCCGCCCGGCGCCATGGCCGGGCTCCTGCTCGGCGGCGGCTCGGCTCTCGCGGCCGTGATGGCGACCCGGGCCGGACTCGCCCCCGAGGGCTGGCCCCACACCCTGATGGCCTGGCCCGCCGTCTGGTCGGTCCCCCTCGGCTTCCTGACGATGGTCCTCGTCTCGCTCGCCACTCCCGGCCGGATCCCGCCCGGCACCCCGGCGCTCCTCGCCCGGCTCCACCTGCCGGAGGAGTTCACCGGCTCCCTCCCCTCCCAGGAGGCCCGCACGGTGACCGGCACCACCGACCCGTATCGGAAGGCCCGTACGACGACCGGCACCACCGACCCGTCCCGGAAGGCCTGTACGGCGACCGGCACCACCGACCCGTCCCGGAAGGCCTGTACGGCGACCGGCACCGACCCGTCCCCGGAGGTACGCCCGTGACCGGCATCGCCCTCGCCGCCGCGGCCGCCGCGGGGGCCGTGCTGCTCGCGGTGGGCTTCGTCCTCGGGCGGTTCGCCGCCCGGCGCGGGGGCCGCACCGCCGACCCCGACCTCGGCACCCCCGTCGAGCGGGCCACCTTCCACACCCTGCACACCGCCTCGCTCGCCGCGCCGCCGCTGCGCGCCGGCCTCACCGAGGAGACCGCCCGCAAGGCGGCGAGCACGCTCCGCTCGCTGCTCGGCACCGAGGCGCTCTGCCTCACCGAGCGCGGCGCGGTCCTCGCCTGGGACGGACCGGGCGAGGACCATCACCGGGCGCACGTCCCCGCGCTGGCCGCCGACACCCTCGACACGGGACGCAGCCGGTCCGCGCACACCGAATGCGACGATCCGGCGTGCCCGCTGCGCTGGGCGGTGATCGCCCCGCTCACCGGCGAGGACGGGGTCCTCGGCGCGCTCGTCGCCTACGGCTCACGGGAGTCGGCCGTCCTGGTCCGAGCCGCGACCGAGGTGGCCCGCTGGGTCTCCGTCCAGCTGGAGCTGGCCGAGCTCGACCGCTCGCGGACCCGGATCGTGGAGGCCGAGATCAGGGCCCTGCGTGCCCAGATCTCGCCGCACTTCATCTTCAACTCCCTCGCCGCCATCGCGTCGTTCGTCCGCACCGACCCCGAGCGGGCCAGGGAACTCCTCCTGGAGTTCGCCGACTTCACCCGCTACTCCTTCCGCAGGCACGGCGACTTCGCCCATCTCGCCGATGAACTGCGCTCCATCGAGCAGTACTTGGCCCTCGCCGGAGCACGGTTCGGGGACCGGCTGAAGGTGACGCTGCAGATCGCCCCCGAGGTGTTGCCGGTGACGCTGCCCTTCCTCTGTCTCCAGCCCCTGGTGGAGAACGCCGTCAAGCACGGACTCCAGGAGCGGGAGCGCGGCTGCCGGGTGACGATCGCCGCCCGGGACGCGGGCGCCGAGGCCGTCGTGACCGTCGAGGACGACGGTGTCGGCATGGACCCGGAGCTGCTCCGGGCCGTCCTGCGCGGCGAGCACCCGACGGGCTCCGGCATCGGTCTGTCCAATGTGGACGAGCGGCTGCGCCAGGTGTACGGGCCGGAGCACGGTCTCGTCATCGAGACCGGCGTCGGCGCGGGCATGAAGGTGACGGTAAGGATTCCCAAGTACCGTCCCGGAGTTCACCGTTCAGCGTAGGTAGAGCGACAGATGGGCCAGCGGCAGGCCCAGCTTCCAGGCGGGCACCCAGACCTGGACCCTCTCGTCGACCGGTGACCCGGAGGCTTCCGCCGCCGAGCCGGTGTCGTCGGCGGCCGGGTCGTCCAGGTCGGCGGCGCGCACCCAGGTGTCGCGCAGCCCGCGCCAGGCGGTGTGGGCGAGGGCGAGGTCGGGCCCGTCCCCCTCCGCGGCGAGGCGCGCGGCGAGACGCTCCTCGACCCAGGACGGCCAGGGCCGGTCGTAGGCGGTGCGGCGCAGCAGGGCCTCGGCCGGCGCGGGGTCCGGGTCCTCCGACAGGTGGTCGGTGAGGGCCAGGGCCTGGAGGCCGGCCCGGTACTCCAGCGAGCCGGGCGCCACGAGCGCGGCGGCCCGCAGCACCTCGTCGGCCCGGTACTCGGCGCACAGCCAGGCCATCGGGACGGCGAGTCCGCCGCCGCTCGTGCCGCCGGTGCCGTTCGTGCTCTCGGGCAGCAACGCTCCCACCTTCTTCTCCCGGGGTCGGGACCCGTACGTCCCGGGGGAGAGCCTTCACCGTGAAGGGCCTCCGAGGGTCCCGCTTTGCTCAACTAGCCCGTGTGGTTTCGGATACGTTTCCCGGCCGGATCGGTGCCGGTGGGGCGAGTGTTGCCGTGTGGGGCGTACGGGGCGGGAGTGGTCCGGGGGCGCGGCAGGTTCAGCCGAGGAGCGCGTACACGGCGGTGGCGTGGGCCGCGGTCTCCTCCGTGCCGTCGGCGGTCATCGTGATGTCGGCGAAGGCCATCCGCTTGCCCGTCTTGGTGAGCCGGGCCCGCACCAGGACGTCGCTGCCGACGACCGCCCGCTGGAAGGTGATGGACTGCTGGACGGTGGTCATCGGGACGAAACCGCCGCGGGCCGCGGCGACCGCGATGACCGTCGCCGTGTCGGCCGCGGCCATCAGGGCCTGGCCGGAGAGGCCGCCGCCCTCCCGGGCGAGCCGGCCGGACCAGGGGAGCCGGAGCACGGCCCCGGCCCCGTCGACGGAGTCGACCGAGAGCCCCAGGTCGAGCACCCAGGGGGCGAAGTTGTCGGCGAGGATCTTCTCGGCGGCGGCGGTGGTCAGCGCCGCGGCGGTGGGAGTCTGCGTCACGGGGTCATTGTGGGGCCGCGGCGCGCGGCCGGGCAACGCCCGCGCGGCGCGGGCGGTAGCCGGGAAGAGACCGGCCGAGCTGCCTCAGGGCATAGTGGGAGCGGGACTTGACGGTTCCGGCGGGGATGCCGAGGTCCACGGCGGCCTCGTTGACGGTCAGGCCGTGGAAGTAGAGCCGGACGAGTACCGCGCGGTGTTCGGGGCTCAGTTCGCGGACGGCGGCCCGTACGTCGAGCGCGGCCTCGGCGGAGGCGGTGGCGTCGGCGGGGTCGGGCGTCACCGCGAGGACGCCGTCGCCGATCTCGGCGGGCCGGGACAGGCGTGAGCGGCGGGCGTCGATGGCCAGGCGGCGGGCCACGGTGAAGAGCCAGGGCCGCATCGACGCGTAGGGGCCCTCGAAGGCCTCGGGGTGGAGCCAGGCCCGTACGAGGGTCTCCTGGGCGAGGTCCTCGGCGCGCTGCCGGTCCCCGTAGGTCAGCCCGAGCAGGAAGGAGAGCAGTGCCGGGCCGTGGTCCCGTTGCAGCTGCTCCAGGTTCCGTGCGTCGGTCGTCGCCGTCGTCATGCTCCCCGCCTCTCCCTCGGCTCGTCGTCTGGGCGGTATACGAACGCATCCGGAAGGTGAGGGACAGGGAAGGGACATCGGCATGCGACGAACGGTCGCACCGAGCGGCGAATGGTACGGCGAACGGTCAGGCGGAGCTGTTGCGTCCGTTTCAGCGTGGTTCGGGTGCTTCTACGGCCTTGACCCTTGACTGAGGCTTTCCTGCGGGATCAATTCTTCAGAACAGATGTTCATAACAAGAGTTGAGTGGAGTGCCGCAGATGACCTCACGCACCAGACCGGCCGCGGTGGCGGTCGCCGCCCTCCTCCTCGCGGCGGCCACGGGCTGCGCCGAGGGGAGCGCCCCGGGCGGCGGCACCCCCGCGCCCGGTCTCTCGGCCGGACAGCCCGCCGGCGGAGGGACCGCGCCGCCGGCTACCGTCCCGTCCGCCGCCCCCGGCGGTGCCTCGGCGCCCGCCGGATTCACCCTGGTCGCCTCCGGTGACGTCCTCCCGCACGACTCGATCATCCGCCGCGCGGCCCAGGACGCCGGCGGCGACGGCTACGACTTCGCCCCCATGCTCGCCGGGGCGAAGAGCGTCGTCGCCCCCGCCGACCTGGCCATCTGCCACATGGAGACCGTGTACGGGAAGGAGGGCGGTCCCTACACCGGCTACCCCGCCTTCAAGTCGCCGCCCGAGGTCGCCGCCGCCCTCAAGGCCACCGGCTACGACTCCTGCTCCACCGCCTCGAACCACACCCTCGACGACGGCGCCGCCGGGCTCCGCCGCACCCTCGACGCCCTGGACAAGGCCGGGATCCGGCACGCCGGCTCCGCCCGTACCGCCGAGGAGGCCGCACGGCCCACGCTGATGAAGGCCGGCGGCGCCACGGTCGCCCAGCTCGCCTACACCTACGACACCAACGGCTACCCGCTGCCCGAGGGGCAGCCCTGGGCGGTCCAGCTGCTCGACGAGGGCAAGGTGATCGCCGACGCGCGCGCCGCCCGCGCGGCCGGCGCCGACGTGGTCGTCGTCAGCGTCCACTGGGGCACCGAGTGGCAGACCGACCCCGACGCGCGGCAGCGCTCCCTCGGCCGCGCGCTCACCGCCGCCACCAGCGGCGGACGCCCCGACATCGATCTCGTCATCGGCACACACGCTCATGTTCCGCAGGCCTACGAGAAGGTCAACGGCACCTGGGTCGTCTACGGGATGGGCGACCAGATCGCCGGGGACATGATCAACCACGAGGGCGCCTTCGACCCCCGGGGCAACCAGGGCACCCTCGGCCGCTTCACCTTCGCCCCGCCCAAGGCGCCGGGCGCGCGGTGGGAGGTCACCAAGGCCGAGTTCGTCCCCCAGTGGTTCGACACGGGCCGGGGCCGGGTCGTCAACCTCGGCGCGGCGGGCGACGGCGATCCGCGCCACACCTCGATCCGCGAGACGATCCGGCAGGTCGTGCTCAGCCGGGGCGCCGACAAGGACGGCCTGACGATGGGGAAGTAGGACGGTCTCCGGTACGAGGACGGCGGCCGGTCACGGCACGACGGTGACCGGCCAGCGGCCCGCCTTCACCAGGCGCACGGCCACCGAGCCGACGAACCGGTGCCCCGCCGACTCCGACGCGCCCACCACCACCGCGTCCGCCGTCAGCTCCTCCGCGGCCCGGACCAGGCCCGCGTAGGCGTCGCCCTTGAAGGTGCGGAACTCCCAGCGCACCTGCCACAGGTCCCGCACCCTCTCCGCGGAGGCGCGGATCTCCGCGACGAGGTCGTCGGCGATCTCCTCGGTCGTCCCCGCCACGGGTGCGCCGAGGGCGGCGCCCGCCGGGTACACCGGCTGCACGTAGACGAGCGCCAGCAGGGCGTTCTGCCGCCGGGCGAGCCCGGCCGCGTACGCCGCCGCGCGCAGGGAGGAGGCGGAGCCGTCGACTCCGGCCATGATCACCTTCGGGCCGTCGGTGCCCCGTTCGAACCGGGTGGGCTGCTGTGCGGTCACCTCGCGAGGCTATCGGCTCATCGGGTGTTTTCGGACAGGTGGCTGGTGTCGATGAGCCGGCTGGACCCTCGGCCGTACGAACTATTGGTCATGAAAAAGGATGAGATGCCCAGCGGGCGTCGGGCGGTGCTGCGCCTCGCCGCGGCCCTCGGTGCCACGGCCACCGTCGGATACCTCGCGGCCGACCGGCTCACCGCCCCCGAACGGCCCGCGGGCGCCGCCCCCGCGCCCCAGGGAGCTCCGGGTCCGGGGCGCACGGGGCCCGGCGCCGGCCCGGCCGCCGGACCGCAGGCCGCGCGGGCGGGCGGGCCGCGCCCGACCTCGTACCGGCTCCAGCCGATGACGGCGTACGCGCCCCCGGCCTTCCGGCGCGCGGTGCCGCCGGTGCGCCAGCGGCCCTTCCTCAGCATGTCCGGGGTCGGCCGGTCGATGGTGCTGTCCTTCGACGACGGCCCGGACCCCCGCTACACCCCCGGCATCCTGGAGACCCTGCGCCGCTACGACTGCCGGGCGATGTTCTTCGTCTGCGGCGAGATGGCCGTCGAGAACCCGGACCTGCTGCGGGAGATGGCCGCCGACGGCCACGTCGTCGGCAACCACTCGTGGTCCCACCCCCTCATCCCCAAGCTGCGGCCCTCCCGGATCCGCGACGAGCTCGGCTCCACCAGCGAGGTCGTCGAGCGGACCCTCGGTGCCGCGCCCCTCTGGTACCGCGCCCCCTACGGGGCCTGGAACCGGCATTCGTTCGAGATCGGCGCCGCGCTGGGCATGGAGCCGCTCGCCTGGACCGTCGACACCCTCGACTGGAAGGAGCCGGGCACGGACACGATCGTCCGCCGCGTCCTCGACGGCGCCGCCCCCGGCGCCGTCGTCCTCTCCCACGACGCGGGCGGCGACCGCTCGCGGAGCGTGGCCGCGCTCCGCCGCTATCTGCCCGAACTCCTCGACGCCGGCTACCACATCACCGTGCCGAGGCGCTGACGGCGGTCGTCCGCGAAGGGCCCCGGCACGGGTGGGTGCCGGGGCCCTTCGCGTACCGCGACCGTCAGCGGGAGCCGACCATGCGGGCGTACACGACGACGTTCCCGTCGTAGCCGCGTGCCCGTGTGTAGCCGCCGCCGCAGGTGATGACCCGGAGTTCGGGCTGCCCGGTGTCGGCGTAGACCCGCACACCGGGGAAGTCGTTCTTGGCGTAGACCTCGACCCCGTAGATCTCGAAGACCGCGACGCGGCCGTCGTACCGCTCGACCTCGACGTGCTGACCCTTCTCCAGCGACCCCAGGCCGTAGAAGACGGCCGGGCCCCGCTCGTTGTCGACATGGCCGACGACGACCGAAGTCCCGCTCTGGCCGGGGGAGATGCCGTTCTGGTACCAGCCGGCGAGGTTGGCGTCCTGCGGGGGCGGGGCCGCCACCCAGCCGTCCGCGTCCAGGCCCACGTCCATGATCGGGGCGGCGACCCGGATCGCGGGGATCCTGATCCGTGAGGCCGGCGCGAAGGGCAGCGGCTCCAGACCGGCGGTCGCCTCCGCCGGCGGCGGGACGACCGGCCGCGCCACGGGCCGGGCGGCCGCGGCGGGTTGGGGCGGTCCGAGGGCGACGTCGACCCCGTTGCGCATCATGGCGAGTCCGGACAGCATGGCGAGGGCCAGGACGCCCCAGGGTTGGCGTCTCCTGCGCTCGAAGACGCGGAAGTCCTTCGGAGGCATGGTTCTCCCTTCGTGGCGTCGTCAGAACGGTAAGGGCGCCTCGGCGGACCGTCGCCCCGGACGCGGCGAACGGGTGGGGGCAGCCGCCGGACGGGTGCAGGGGGCGCGGACGGGCGGCCGGGAACCGGTCGTCACGGAGTGCCGAGCGCACGCCGGGGGGTCGCCGAGCTCCCCGTGCGGACAGCCGGGTGACAAGGGGCTGGCCCATCCGAGTATTCGTCAGATAACCACCCTGGACCGCTGTGACCTGCGGTTCCATCCGGTGCGCGGGGTCATTTCCGGGCGTGTCGCCTCACCGGGGTGGACCAGTGCCGACATGCACGGCTCGCTCCGGCTTGTGATGGTTCGTCATGGAAGGCGTACTCGTCGAATTTCCCGGAGCACCGCTTTGGGGCGTCTTCCACTGGAGGTTCAACCATGCGTGCTGCACGCACTCTGGCGGTGGCCGCCACCGCGTTCGCGGCGGTCGGGCTCGCTGCCCCTCTCGCCGCCGCCACCAACGGGCCGAGCAACGTCCAGGTCAACCCGTTCGACGTCCACGCGGGGTCGACGATCACGATCACCGCCAAGGGTTGCGGCCACGGCGGCACGGTCACGTCCAACGCTTTCCCGGAGACCAACCTCTCCGTCAACTCCAACGGGCTCTCCAGCGCCATCGCCCGCGTCCACAACAACGCCACCCCGGGCAGCTACAACCTGGCCGTCAAGTGCAGCGACAACACGCGGGTGGTCACGCACCCGTTCCGCGTCCTCGCGGGTCGTGGCGCGCAGGGCGGTCTCGGCGGCTCGCTCGCACCCAGCTCCACCGAGATGGCCGTCGGCGGCAGCCTGGTCGCCGCCGCCGCGCTCGGCGGCGGACTCTTCATCGCCCGCCGCCGCCGTATGACCGGCGCGGGAGTCTGACCGGTCGAACCTCCCGGTCCGGCCCGCTTCGCCCGTCGCCCCCGAGTCCCCACCAGGACCCGGGGGCGACGGGCGTCCGCGGACACCCCGTCCCACCCCGCCCCCGCTCAGTGGCGGCGGGAGTCGCCGGAGCGGCGACGGACCACGTACACGACGCCGGTGGCGGCGGCCAGAACCAGGGCCGTACCGGCCGCGAGCGCTCCGGTGTCCACCTCGTCCACCGAGCCGCCCAGACCGCCCTGGACACCGCGCGGAGGGGTGAGCAGCGTGGCGCTGATGGTCGGAGTGGCCGTGGACGTACCGCTGATGGTCAGATCCACGGTGTCCTGCACACCACCGGTGCAGTTGAACGACACCGTGTACACCGCACCGCGCCGGGCGTCCCAGTCCACGGTGGCGGTCGCCGCCGAGTTCGGTGCGATGGTGACGGTGTCGAAGATGCCGGCCGAGGCCGTCGCCGTACTGGCGCAGCCGGGGGCGCTCAACGTCACCCGGCCGCCCGGGGCGACGACCGAGGGCGACACGACGAAATCGCCCGGTGCCTTCGCTCCCGGTGCCCGCGGATTGGTGGCGGGGGCACCCTCCGCCGCGAGGGCGACGGTGGCGGGGGCGGCCAGGGCGAGGGCGGCCGCCCCCAGCAGGGCAGTGGACGCGGCACGTATCGCGCGCATGGTGAATCCTCCGGGTTCCGAGGGGCAGCCGCGAAACGGGATTTCCGCGAAAGGGCCTGCGTGCACCTCGATGCCCGAAACGCTAGGAGCGCACTACCACAGCCGCGATCCCAGGCGTGCGAATGGGGCACTCATGTCCCCCGTGCGGCCCACTCGGACGCCGTGACTCACCCCGTGACCTGCGGGAACAGATCGGTGAACGGCGTGGCGGTGGCCGAGATGCCGCGGCCGAACGGCGCGTCGAAGTCCCAGATCAGGAACAGCAGGAACGCGATCAGCACGCTGAAGAGTCCGGCGAGCAGCAACTCCCGTCCCGTCCTGCGGATCTGGAGCGTGAAGATCAGGCCGACGGTGACGAGGGCGCCGATGATCAGACCGAACCAGACCACCCCCGGCATGGTCGCCCCCGCGCTCTGCCCGCGCGCCCCCCGGGCGTCGTCGGCGGCGGCGACCTGGTCGACCAGCGGCTGGTAGGCCTGGCCCTCGAAGTCGTTGGCGGGCTGGTAGTCGGTGACGCTCCGGCGCACCTTCTCCAGGAGGGCGGTGCCCTCCTCGCTCAGTTCGCCCTCCTCGGACATGTGCGTCCACTCGTCGTCGACGACGTACGCGACGTACGCGTCGACGTCGGCGCGGATCCTGTCGCGGACCTCCAGGGGGTAGACCTCGACGCGGGCCGAGATCTCGTGCATCGCCTGCGCCTCCTGCCGCACGGTCTCCTGGGCGGCGCCCCGGGCCTCCCAGACGCCGGCGATGGCGAGACCCAGGACGATCGCGTAGATCACGCCGATCATCATCGTCATGTACTCGATGACGTCGGGGGTCTCGCTGGGGTCGTCGTCCTCCGGGATCCGGCGGTTGTTGATGACGACGATGGTGAGGACGACGGCGACGGCGGCGGCCATCGCCAGGGTGAGGACGAGCCATTCGGACATAGGAGATACCTTCCGGCGGAGCTCAGCGGGATCGGGGGCGCAGGATCGCGGTCGCGAGTACTGCGGGGGCGATGATCACCAGCGTCATCGTGACGACGGACGTGCCGCCCTTCGGCTGGGGCCGCGCGGCGCGGCGGTAGTGGGGGAGGGCGACGGGGCCGTGGGCGGCCGGGGGCCGGGGCCGCGCCGTCGGTGGGGGCGCGGGCGCCGGGGCGGCGGGTGACGCCGGGGGCGCGGGCGCCGGAGTGCGATCCGGTGGGACCGGGGTGGCCGGTAGCGGGGAGGCGGGCTCCGGGCGCGGTGCGGGAGTGGCCACCGGGGGAGGCGGCGGCGTCGTCGTCCGTACGGGAGGCGGTGGTGGCGCCGGGACGGTCGGGGGCGGCGGCTTCGGCGTCGTGGGCCGAGGCGCTGGTGTCGTGGGCGGTGGTGGCGGTGGCGGCGCGGGAGTGGGCGAGCACGCGCCAGGCCCGATGACCGCCACCGAGGTGTGCGAACCGCCGGGGCCGGTCGTGGCGTAGGCGCAGGAGTCGGCGGCGGCGGGGACGGGCGTGGCGAGCAGCCACACGAGTCCGAGGGCCGCCAGCGACCGCGCGAGGAGTGATCCGTGCAGAGACACGCCGTCGAGCTTGATCACGGACGCGGTGAACCGGGGCGGAAACGGCGGGGATTCGCCGGATGGTGGGGTTCTCCCGACGCGTGGTTTGACGTTTCGCCGGTCCGGAGGCGGATTCGGCGCAATGCCCGGGTATCGCCGAGCCGTGCGATTCGCCGCGGGGAGTGCTCTCGGCTTCGGCCGGACTCCGACCTGACGTAGTCGGGGTGCCGAGGGGCCCCGAGGGGTCCCGTGGGGACCCCGACGGGACTTCGACGGGGTTCCGTTGGAAGAAGTGGCCGGTTGTCGCCCTCTCGGGGCGTCGCCCGGCAGGGCGTCCCGCGTCGTCGACAGGGGCGACGACCAAGGTGCGCCAAGGGCCTGAGCCCCCGTAAGGTGCGGCGGAGTCGGGCCGGGAAGTCGACGCACACTCATATGCACGTGAATTTGCACGCGCTGAAGGCGTGAACTCTGCGCTCCACGAGCATGTGCCAATCACGTGTGACCAAGAACGGACCGCTAATTTCCGTTTCTACTCGCTCTCTCGGCGGGCGATCAGTAGCCTCACCTCGAACACCGGCCGCGAACACATGGCCGCATCCCCCATGGCGACTTGTTGGAGACATTGATGGAGCGTCCCGCCTGGGCTCCGCCGGGTATCGACATTTCGGTGCCGAGCGTGTCCCGTATGTACGACTTCTATCTGGGCGGCTCGCACAATTTCGAAGTGGACCGGGAAGCGGCGCGCAAGGCCATGGAGTTCATGCCTGGCCTTCCCAAGATCATGCAGGCGAACCGTGCCTTCATGAGGCGCGCCGTCCGCCACGCCGTTGACAACGACGTCACCCAGTTCCTCGACATCGGCTCCGGCATACCCACCTTCGGCAACGTGCACGAGGTCGCCCGGGCCGCCGACCCCACCGCGCGCGTCGTCTACGTCGACCACGACCCGGTCGCCGTGGCCCACAGTCACGCCGTCCTCAAGGGGGACGAGGCCGCCGCCGTCGTCGCCGCGGACCTGCGCAAGCCCGCCGACATCCTCCACAGCCCCGAGGTGTCGCGACTCCTCGACCTGGACCGGCCGGTGGCCCTGCTCCTCGTCGCCGTCCTCCACTTCCTGGAGGACCAGGACCGGCCGTACGAGGCCGTCGCCGAGCTGATCGACGCCCTCGCGCCCGGCAGCCTCCTCGTCGTCACCCACGCCTCCTACGAGGGCATCCCGCTCACGGAGGAGCGGTCGGGCGGCGCCGTCGGTGTCTACCGGAACATCCGCAACCCCCTGGTGATGCGGTCGGGCGCCGAGATCGCGCGCTTCTTCGACGGCACCGAGATGGTCGAACCCGGCCTCGTCCCGATGCCGGCCTGGCGACCGGACAGCCCGGTCGAGGAGGAGGATCCCTACGCCTTCTCCGGTTTCGCAGGTGTGGGGCGCAAGGCGTGAAGGTCCCGTCGCAGCCCACCGGTTCCGTCGCCGAGGCGGACGGTCCGGAGGACAGACTCAGGCGGTTCGTCACCATCTGGAGCCGCGCGATCTTCCCGGTGACGGCCACCTCGCTGACCCGCGCCGAGTTCGAGGGGCACCTGCTGCCGCTGGCCCGCACCCTGTGCGACGCGCTGCACGCCCGGCCCTTCGACACGGCGCCGGCCCAGCGGGCCGGCGCGGCCCTCGTCGCCGCCCACTGCACGGACCCCGACGCGCTCGGGCGCAGCCTCGGCGTCGTCGACTCGTACCTGGTCCTGTACTGCGGTACTGAGTCGGACGTCCCGGCCGAAGAGCTCCGGGCCCGCTGCGCCCGGCTCCAGCACGCCATGGCCACCGGCTACGCGCAGGCCCTGCGCGAGCGGACCCGCGCCGAACAGGAGGCGATCGCCCGCTCCGCGCTCGCCGCCCGCAGCGCCGCCGAGATCGCCCTCCACTCCACCGAGAGCCGCTTCCGCGCGGTCTTCGACGGGGCGGCCATCGGCATCGGCATCGCCGACCTCGACGGCAACGTCCTGGAGGTCAACGAGACCCTCACCCGCATGTTCGGCGGCATGGAGGGCCAGGTCCGCAGCCGGAACGTCAGCGAGTGGGTCCACCCGGAGGACGGCCCGCACGTCTGGAAGCTGTACGACGAACTCGTCCGGGGCGAGCGGGAGTCCTACCGGGTCGAGAAGCCGTACTACCGCGGCGACGGAACGGTTCTCTGGACGAACCTCACCGTCTCGCTCCTCCGCGACGCCGAGGGCCGGCCCCAGTACCAGCTCGCCCTGATGGAGGACACCACCGAACGGCGGCTCCTCCACCTGCGCCTGCGGTACGAGGCCACCCACGACGCGCTCACCGGGCTGCCGAACCGGACCCTGTTCTTCGAACGCCTGGAGAAGGCGCTCGCGCCCGGCGACAACTCCCGCTTCGGCCTCTGCTACCTCGACCTCGACGGCTTCAAGGTCATCAACGACAGCCTCGGCCACTCCACCGGCGACCGGCTGCTCGTCGAGGTCGCCGACCGGCTGCAGAGCTGCGTCACCGGCTCCGGCGAGATGGTGGCCCGGCTCGGCGGGGACGAGTTCGTCGCCCTCACCACCGGGTGCCACGGCGAACAGGACGTCACCGAACTCGCCGACCGCATCCTCGGCGCCCTCTCCACCCCCTTGCGCATCGACGGCCGCGAGCTGACCGTCCGCGGCAGCCTCGGCGTGGTCGAGGGACCGGCGGGGGAGCGGACCCCGGCGGAGGTGCTGCGCAGCGCCGACATCACCATGTACCGGGCCAAGTCCGCGGGCGGCAACCGCTTCGAGCTCGCCGACCCCGAGGCCGACGCCCGCGCCATCACCCGGCACGGCCTGACGACGGCGCTGCCCGCGGCCCTGGAGCGCGGCGAGTTCTTCATCGAGTACCAGCCGCTCGTCCACCTCGGCGACGGCAGCGTGCACGGCGCGGAGGCACTGGTCCGCTGGTGCCACCCGCAGCACGGGGTGCTCGGTCCCGACCAGTTCATCCCGCTCGCCGAGGACACCGGTCTCATCGTGCCGCTCGGCCGCTGGGTGCTCCAGGAGGCCGTGCGCCAGGCCCGCTTCTGGCAGGCCCGGCATGCCGACGGCGGCCCGCTGCGGATCAACGTCAACCTGTCCCCGACCCAGCTGCACCACCCGCGCCTCGTCGCCGACACCGTCGACGTCCTGGAGCGGTCGGGGCTCGAACCGGGCGCGCTCTGCCTGGAGGTCACGGAGTCGGCCCTGATCGGCGCCGACGAGGACCTGCTGAAGCCGCTGCGGCAGCTCGCCGAGATGGGCGTCGACATCGCGCTCGACGACTTCGGCACCGGCTACTCGAACCTCGCCAACCTCCGCCGGCTGCCGGTGAGCGTCCTGAAGCTCGACCGGTCCTTCACCCGGGGCATGCAGCAGCACCCGGTGGACCCGGTCGACCTCAAGATCGTCGAGGGGATCGTCTCCCTGGCGCACAGCCTGGAGCTCGCCGTCACGGTCGAGGGCGTGGAGACGGGCGCCCAGGCCCGCCAGCTCCGCGACCTCGGCTGCGACACCGCGCAGGGCTGGTACTACGCCCGCCCGGGCGCCCCGGACCGCATCCACTCGCTGCTCCTGGCGGACGCGGTCTGAGCCCGGCCCGGTGGGACCTCAGTCCTCCTCGGAGAGCTGCGGGGTCCACTCGTACCGAGGGGTACCGGGGACCTGGTCGCAGACCAGGAGGTATCCCTCGGGGCTGAAGGCGACCGCCAGCGCCTCGTCCGCGGTGCAGGGCGTGAAGACGCCGGGTCCGGACGGGTCCGGCGGCCCCGCCTCTGCACGGGCCGGAACCGTACGGACCGGGGCCGGGGAGGAGACGGCCGGAGAGCCTCCGGAGCCGGCGTCCGCGTCGAGGGCCGAGAGCGTGGTCATCGCGGCGGCGGTGAGCACCACGGCGCCCAGGACGGCCGCCCCGAGGACCAACGGCCCCTGGCGGCGCGCCGCGGGCGGTGCGTGGGCCGGGGCCGGGTCCACCGGACCGTCCGTGAACTGGTCCGGTACGAGGAAGGGTTCGCCCTCCCACAGGACCGGCCATCGCTCCGGCCCCAGGGCGGCCCGGCAGCGGGCCAGTTCGTCCCGGGCCTCCGCAGCCGTGGGCCGGTCCCCGGGAGCCCCGGCGGTCATCGCGGCCACGAGCGCCGCAGGCGCCCCGAGTTCCCGGAGCACGAGCCCCGCCGCGTAGACGTCCTGCGCCGGACCGCTCCCCGCTCCGGCCCGGACCTCCGGAGCCAGGTAGTCCGGGGTGCCCGCGACGAACGAGGTCGAGGTGAGCCGCAGATGGGGCAGCACCCGGGCCACGCCGAAGTCGCTCACGTACAGATGCGGGCGACCCGTCCCGCTCGCCGCGAGCAGCAGGTTGGACGGCTTCACGTCGCGGTGCACGAGCCCCGCCCCGTGGACGGCGACGAGCGCGTCCATGAGCTGATGGGCAATCAGCAGACCGCATTCCGGCGGAAGTTCGCCGTAGTCGGCGAGGAGGCCGGCGAGGGTTCCGCCGCGCACGAGCGGCAGCACCAGCCAGGCCTCGCCCTCGCGGACGAACCAGTCGACGGCGGCCAGGACGTGCGGATGGCCGAGGCGTACCGACTGCTCGCAGACGAGCCGCAGCAGTGACTCCAGGTCCGCGCCCCCGGACACCTTCACGGCCACGTCCGTGCCGCCGTGCGTGTCGACGGCCCGCCAGACCGTCCCCTGCGCCCCGCGCGCCACCGGCGCCACGAGCCGGTACCGCCCGGCGAGCATCCCCCCTGCTTCCATGCGCCGCACAGTACCTCCGCGACGCGGGCGGGTCAGGAGAGGGTGGCCAGCGTGAGGACGACGGTGTCACCGCTGGTGGCGACCGACACGGAGGTCTTGTCCGAGGTGGCGGAGAAGACGCCGGCGACGTCCACCACCGTGTACTGGGCGCCTTCCAGGGCCTTGCGGTACTCGGCGACGACGGCCTGCGGGTCCTTGGCGGTGAATGTCAGGACGTAGGCGCCGGTGCTCCCGGTGACGGACGTCAGTTCCGCGGACGGCAGGGGCAGGCCCGCGGGCAGGTCGTCCGGCTTCTTCACCCCGTCGGTGACGGGGGCGTCCGGGGTCGCGGAGCCGGCGCCGTCGCCCGGAGCCTGGGTGGAGGCGGTGGCGGAGGGGGTGCCCTTGGCGTCGGCTCCCTCGGACTGGCAGGCGGTCAGCCCGAGAACGGCGACGGCGGCGACGGCGACGAGCGAAGTGGTGTGCTTCCAGGGCATGGTGACGTCCCATCAGTGAGGGTGCGGTGGGGTCGTGCCTTACGACGGGAGATTGACACATGAAAACTCCCTTTGACAAGTGTCAATTCGGCGGCCTAGCGTCCTCGTATGGACGCGACCGCCATCGCCCGAAACCAGGAGCTCCAGCGCCAGTGGTACGGGGCTCCGCTCGGCGAGCTCTGCCGGGACCTCTGTGGCCGATTCGGAATGAATCAGTCCGGGCTCGCGGAGACCCTGGGGATCTCGCCCGCCATGCTCAGCCTCGTCATGCGGGGTCAGCGCGCCCGGATCGCCAACCCCGACGCGGCGGCCCGCCTCTCGGCCGTTCTCCACCTCGCCCAGGAGGTGCGCGCCGGAGCCGTACCGGCCGGGGACGCCCTTCGGGCCCTCGCGGAGATCCGCGCGAGCAGGACCCCCGGCCAGGACTCGATGGGCGCCGCCGTGACCCAGTCCCGCGCGGGTGGCACCCCCTCGGCCGCCCCCGCCCCTGACTCCGACCCCGACTCCGACTCCGACCTGCGCTTCGCCCTGCGCCTGCGCGATCTGCTCACCACCCGCGCGAGCGCCGTCGACATCCTCGCCGCTGCCGCGCTCCTCGACGCGGACCACCCGGGCCTCGCCGAAGTCCTCCGCGTCTGCGGCGCGGGCCGCACGGACGAGGCCGTCGCACTGGTCCGGGGCCCGGTCCGGGGCCCGGACGGCCCGGGCCCGGGACACTAGATGAATGAGTCCGATGTTCGTGCTGGTCGCGACCATGGCGAAGGGCGCCCGTTGGTCAGTGTGTGAAGACAAACCTGGACGCCCTTCTGGCGGCACTGTACGTGTTCATCGACGACCATGTGGCGCCTT